>CAMWXW010000049.1 GCA_947178315.1 uncultured Desulfovibrionaceae bacterium
AAGATATCTTAACTATTATTTATTACTATCTCATAAAATACTTTGGGAAATAAAGAAAGTACTATATGATATTATATCTTATATGTATTCAGAGGATAGCATCTATCCTCCGACATCAAGAATACTAGCCAATAGATATATACTAAGGACATACTATTATAGCTAGTCACAAGATAAAAATATCAAAACCTTAAAGAGAAGCACTAGGTGTATCTAAGTACACAAAAGTGCAATTAAGATACTCTAATAAACTAGACGTAGTATACCTAAACTATAAAAAGGAAGAGCCTATTACTCCACAAAAGGAGTACATATTAGAAATACATACCCCTAGAGTGCTATAGACTCTGTAAGCACTCGTACTACATTTTCTTTAACAATAGCAACGCCATCAGATATAGGATATGAAGTAGTTGTATCTCCTTCCTTATATTGGAGTACCCCTTTCTGAAGAGCAATAGCTGCATGTACGTGCTGTGGCAAGATACCACATTCCCCTTGTATACTAGGTAAACTCACATAATGAACATTATCGTAATGCAGGTGTATATTGGGAGTAATTATTTCAAGTTTCATACTAATCCTACTTAATTACCACTTTTCTTTCTAGCTTCATATTTTTCTAAAGCCATTTCTATACCACCTACCATATAGAAATCACTTTCTGCTAAATGATCATATTTTCCTTCAAGAATACCCTTAAATCCAGCAATAGTATCAGCTAGTGGCACATATACGCCTGGTGTACCAGTAAATACTTCTGCAACGTGGAATGGTTGAGAGAGGAATCTCTGTATTTTCCTTGCTCGTGCAACCAACATTTTATCTTCATCAGAGAGTTCGTCCATTCCGAGAATTGCAATAATTTCTTGCAAGTCTTTATACTTTTGAAGAACACGCTGTATTTCACGTGCTAGAGAATAATGTTCTTCGCCTGCAAGTGCTGGAGTCAAGACACGTGATGTAGAGTCTAGTGGATCGACAGCAGGATAAATACCAAGCTCAGAAATAGCACGAGAGAGAACAAGTGTACCATCTAAATGGCTAAAGATAGTTGCAGGTGCTGGGTCAGTTAAGTCATCAGCAGGAACGTAGACAGCTTGAACAGATGTAATAGAACCTTTCTTTGTAGAGGCAATACGCTCTTCTAATGCACCGATATCAGTTGCAAGTGTAGGTTGATATCCAACAGCAGAAGGGATACGCCCAAGAAGAGCAGAAACCTCTGCTCCAGCTTGTGCAAGACGGAAGATATTATCGATAAAAAGCAATACATCTTGATGCTCTTCATCTCTAAAATACTCTGCACAGGACATAGCACTCAATGCAACACGGAAACGTGCACCAGAAGGCTCATTCATTTGTCCATAATAAAGTGCAGTTCTATCTAATACACCAGACTCTTTCATCTCATGATATAAATCATTTCCTTCTCGTGTACGCTCACCTACTCCAGCAAAAACAGATATCCCTCCATGTTGCTTTGCTATGTTATTTATCATTTCCATAACAATAACAGTCTTTCCAACACCTGCTCCACCAAAGAGTCCTATTTTTCCACCTTTAGGAAATGGTACAAGAAGATCGATGACTTTTATACCTGTTTCAAGCATAGTAACTTCTGTACTCTGCTCCTCAAAAGAAGGAGGTTCTCTATGAATTGGATACGTCTGCTTCGCATTGATAGGACCTTTTCCATCAACTGGTTCACCAATAACATTGAGTATTCTTCCAAGTGTTTCATCTCCAACAGGTGTAGAAATAGGCGCTCCTGTATTTTTAGCAGGCATTCCACGAACTAATCCATCTGTTACATCCATAGCAATAGTACGCACAGTATTATTTCCCAACTCTTGCACAACTTCACAGATAAGCTTAGGTACACTAGGATTATTAGGATTATCAATCTCTAATGCAGTAAGAAGTTTTGGTAATTGTCCATCAGGGAACTCTACATCGACAACAACACCAATGACTTGTACAATACGTCCCATATTTTTTTCCATACTATCCCCCTTGTTTATGAATGTAATGCTTCAGCACCACTTACAATATCCATCAATTCTTTTGTTACAGTCGCTTGGCGAACCTTATTATATAAACGTGAAAATGACGCTATTAAGTCATCACAGTTTTTAGTAGCATTATTCATTGCTATCATACGAGCTGCATGCTCACTTACTATAGTATCCAATACCGCATTATATACTGATATTGTTGTCATTTTAGGCAATATCTCATTCAAAAGCTCAACACCACTAGGTTCATACAATACATCACTTTGCTCAGATACATTCTCTCTATCAATAGAAATTGGCAATGCACACTGCTCAGTAGATTCTTGAGAAAGAAGAGATATAAAATGACCATGAATAAGGTAAAGAGCTTGAATATTCCCTTGAGTAAAAAGTGATTGCATGATATCAGAGATTTCATGAATCTTTTCAAAGGTAATTGAAGATATAATCCCAATATCATATCCCACAATAGAGCAATTTGTTTTCTTTACCACTTCATAGCCTTTTCTTCCAAGGCAATAACAATGCACTGCTATACCTTTCTTCATTTGGCTATCACAAAAACTATGAAATCTCTTTACAAGCTCGCCAGTAAATGCACCACATAAACCTCTATCCGGTGTGATAAAAATGACACCAACAGCAGGACTTTGTATATTCTGATTACAAAGAGGGTGTTGATACTCTGGAGTTCTATAGATAATCTCACCAAGTAATTCTTGATACCCTTCTTTATAGAGAGAAAAACGTTCTGAATTACGCTGTGCAGAACGAAGCTTAGCCGTAGAAACCATATTCATAGCACGAGTGATTTGCTTTGTTTTACGTATTGCTCCTACTTTATATTTAATATCTTTAAGCGATGCCATATACTTCCCTATACATAGGATTTTGTAGTCATAAACTCTTTAATAGCGCTACCTAATTTCTCTTCTATATCTTTTGAAAATGCTTCTTCTTCAGTGAGTCGTTCAACAATCTGAGGATGTTTTTCATAGATATAGTTAAGTACATCTTTCTCAACAAGAGAAACCTTATCAACTGGAACAGCGTCCATGTATCCACGTGTTGCAATAAATATAGCAATTACCTGACGTATAACTGGGAGAGGTTCAAAATTAGGCTGTTTTAATAACTCTACTAGTCGTGCTCCTCTATCTAATTTATCCTTTGTCTCTTTATCAATATCAGAACCAAATTGAGCAAATGCTGCAAATTCTCTATATTGTGCAAGTTCTAAACGAAGTGTCCCCGCAACTTGCTTCATAGCTTTTATCTGTGCAGCTCCACCAACACGAGAAACAGAGAGACCGACGTTAATAGCAGGACGAATACCAGAGTTAAATAGAGAAGGCTCTAAATAAATTTGTCCATCAGTAATAGATATTACGTTTGTTGGAACATATGCAGAGACATCTCCCCCCTGTGTTTCTATGATAGGAAGAGCAGTAAGAGAACCTCCACCTAATTCATCACTCATTTTAGCAGCACGTTCAAGTAATCGTGAGTGTATATAGAATACATCTCCAGGATATGCTTCACGTCCAGGAGGACGACGTAATAATAAAGAGAGCTGTCTATATGCCACAGCTTGTTTTGAAAGATCATCATACACGATGAGTGCATGTCTTCCAGAGTCTCTAAAATACTCCGCCATCGTACAACCAGAATATGGTGCTATATATTGCAGAGTTGCACTCTCTGAAGAAGAAGCAACAACAATTGTTGTATATTCCATAGCACCATGTTGACGCAAGGTTTCTGCAACTAATGCCACAGAAGAAAGTTTTTGTCCTATAGCAACATAAAAGCAATGAACTCCTAACCCTTTTTGTGCAATAATAGCGTCTAAGCCTATCGATGTCTTTCCAGTTTGTCTATCACCAATAATAAGCTCTCTTTGCCCTTTTCCTACAGGAACCATTGCATCTATAGCTTTTATACCTGTCAACATAGGCTCATGGACTGATTTACGCTCTATAATACCAGGAGCTTTTGTTTCAACAGGTCGCAATTCTGTATTCTTTAATTCACCAAGACCATCTATTGGCTCTCCTAATGCATTAAGAACACGCCCAACGACGGAGTCACCAACAGGAACAGAGAATATTTTTCCTGTTCGTTTTGCAATATCTCCTTCTTTAATTCCCGTTCCATCACTCAAAAGAGCGACACCTATATTCCCCTCTTCAAGATTGAGAACAAGCCCTAATGAGTTATCTGGAAATTCTACGAGTTCCATTGCCATGACATTATTCATACCATAGACACGAGCAATACCATCACCAACATAAATGACAACACCAGTCTCTTCAAGCTCTAGCTTTTCTTTACTATTAGCTATTTGCCCTTCTATTATTTTACTGATTTCTTCTGCACTAATTTCCATAATATCCCCCTTTTACCATAGATTTATATAGTAGATTTAACTCTTTACGGAGTGAAGCATCTACATGTAAATCTCCAACTGTAAGAATCATTCCCCCCAGAAGAGAAGGATTGACGCTATATTTTATTTCAACGATAGTGCCAAGACGAGAGAGAGAGGATTGCATATGCGTTCTATCTTCCTCATCTAATGCAACTGCCGTCATTACATGTGCGACGACTTTATCTTGATATCTAGCAAGTAACTCATGATAGGACTCATCTATCTCACTGATACATTGAATTCTATCTGACGTTACCAAGATACTACAAAAGTTCATAAAATAAGGTAACGATGATGCATCACGGACAAGTGCCTGAAGAACATTTAATTTCTCCTGCTTTGTTACCAGAGGACTCTCAAGAGCAGTGGAGAGCATAGAACTCACAGTACACGCATCAGCTATTCTATGTAATGCATCTCCATACTGCTCAAGATGACTCTCATCTTTATCCTTTACTAAAGCAAACAACGCTTTAGCATAACGTTTTGCTACTAATCTCTTTTTCAAAAGTCACCACCTTTTGTATGCTGGAATGGAGAATTTCCTTCTGCATAGAAGAAGTAAGAGTCCCTTGTAATTTACTCTCAACATCTTGATAAATACGCTCTGCTACTTCCACAATCAATTTTTGCTTCATTTTTTCTTGCTCTGTAGCCATTCGTTTCTGTGCATAGCTTGTTATTTTTTCTACTTCACGCTCTGCCTCTTCAAGCATAGCTTTTTTTAGAGCAAGTGCTTCCTCTTGTGCCTGTAGTAAGATAGCTGAACATTCATTCTCAAGTTGTTTTATTTTTTTCTTTACCTCTTCTAATGCCTCTTGTGCTTCTTGTTTTTCTTTTGCACTCACTTCAAATTCGCTATAAATACGTGCTTTTCTTTCTCCAAAAAAAGTCCGTATTCGCTTACTTGCAATGAAATAGAGAAGACCAACAAAAATCACAAGATTGATTATTCGATATGTAAAATTCGTCCAATCAAGATGACCTTCTGATGCACAAGCGACATCAGGTAGAAG
>CAMWXW010000050.1 GCA_947178315.1 uncultured Desulfovibrionaceae bacterium
ATATTATATACTGTAAAAACTCTAGCAAGCTAGTACATTATAAAATATTTCTTTCTTCTACAGGTTTTTTCATAAGTAACCAGAATGGATTTCTTCCCGCAAGGAATCCTGCAACTTGTGTTGCCACATCACCTGGACCACAAAAGAGATCAATTCTATTCCCACGTATAGCACCACCTGTATCTTGCGCAAATACCAAACCACTAATAGAACGAGTTTGTTTTGCGTATTGTGGGAGATCTTGAATAGAGTCTAAAAGAGCTACATCTATTACTCCAATACCTCCATAAGGGATAACTTTACTATCTACAGCTATACTTTGCCACGGTGTTAGCTTTTGTCCTATACTTCCAAAAAGACCATCTTGTGCTTCTCGAAAGAAAACATAACTCGGATTTGTATTAAGAAGCTCTTCTATTTTATCTGGATTTTGTCTAAAGAATTCACGAATCGTGAACATATTTATTTCACCGGCTTGTAGATGTCCTTTTTTCTGCATAACAGAACCTAAAGAAACATATTCTCTTCCTGTTTGTGAGGCATATAACAGATATGCTTTACTTCCATCGGTATATCGGACTTGACCAGAACCTTGAATCTGCATAAAAAAGATATCTACAAGACTATCTCCATACGCTATTTCAAGACCTCTATTTTTAAGCATGTTATCTGAATCTATTTCTTTACGGGTATAGTATGGAACGGGAGTATCATTTTCTATTCGATATATAATACGCTTACCTTGTAAAGAAGGGTGAAATTGTCCTAATTGAAGAACTCGCATATCTGCTGGCGTACTATAAATAGGATACTTATATTTTTCTGTCTTTTTTCTGCTTGCATTTATAATAGGTTCATAGTATCCTGTAAAAAGAATGGTTGGAATTGGTTTATACCAATCAAAGCGTTCCACCAATAATGTTGGATTTGTATCAAGCAACGGCAATATCTGTTGTAACTCCTCTGCTGTTGCTAGAAGCTCTCCGTATGTTATTTTTAGGTTGGCAACGTTAATACCTATGTCGGTTGATTTTTTGCGTTTGAGGTAATTGATACTACGCTCCAAAGGAACTGAATAATCAGTAAATGAGTGTATACCTTGTGTTTTTGGAGATAGCATAGAACTTGCATGTCTTGCCTCATCAACTGATGCAAGTACATAATATAAAGCATCTTTTTTTTGTGTCTGTGTTGGGCTTTGTGACTCTACTTCTACTGTTGGAGATACTGGTTGCTCTATTGAAGAATCAGATGAACAAGAAATAAATGCATAACAAATATATAGTATAAGTGCTATATGTAGTATTATATAGTATGCCTTTGTTCGTATTGTTGTAGTGTAAAAGCGAGTTTGTTTCATGAAAAATATTGAACCTCTTTCTTTTTGGTTTGCCCATCGTGTCTCATATAGAGAGACTGATACAATGGCTGTCGTATACTATGCAGAGTATTTGTACTTCTTTGAAAGAGCAAGAACAGAATATATACGAAATATCCTCTCTCTTTCCTATTATCAGCTTGAGCAACAAGGCTACTTTTTACCAGTAACACATGTAGACTGCACATATAAACATTCTATTCGTTATGATGAATATATACAAATAAAAACTTATATCTCACAATGTAAGCGAGCTTCTCTTATATTTAGCTATGAGATATACAATGAAGAGAAAAGTACTCTCTATGCACTTGGAACAACTACTCTAGCCTGCATAGATCGCAATGGAAAACCTTGTAAGTTACCTGATATATTCACTACAAAATATAATGCATTATAAGAGAGTATATACAAAAGATATTTTTTTTCAATACTAAACCTATAAATATAGTATAACATTATTTAGAAGAGGCATATATGCAAGAAAACAATTCATTTTTAAGTATTCTACCTTTGGGAGGTCTTGGAGAAATTGGACTCAACGCACAGTTATGGACAACACCAAAAGCTCTCATTATGGTAGACTGTGGTATGATGTTTCCAGAAGAAGAACATCTAGGAATCGATGTAATAATTCCTACCTTTGAACATATTCTTGCCAATCAAGATAGATTCGCAGGACTCATTCTTACACATGGACATGAAGATCATATAGGTGCAATTCCATACCTCATCTCCAAGATAAAGACATCGATTTATGGTTCAAAATACACATTGGGACTTGTAGAGGCAAAACTCAGTGAACGCAATTTACTCTCCCGTGCTAGACTTATACCGATTTCAGAAAAAACCAAGCTCTCAATAGGAGATATAAAGTTTCGCTTCTTTCCAATGACTCACTCTATTATAGGGTGCTATGCTCTTGCAGCAGAAACTCCAGTAGGAAAAGTACTTCACACAGGCGACTTCAAAATTGATAAAGGTACAGAAGATACAGTACTTGCTCCGATACGAGAATTTGCAGGTGATGAAGGTATTCAACTTCTCCTTTCTGATTCAACTAATATAGAAGCAGAAGGTCACTCTTCTTCCGAAGAAGATATATCTAAACCATTACAAGATCTTTTTGAGACAACAAAAGGAAGAATTATTGTCACTCTCTTCTCAAGCCATGTTGAACGCATTCAAAAGATACTTGATTTTGCTGAAATCTATGGTCGTACTGTTGTTGTCTGTGGAAGAAGCTTACATAATAATATTCAAATATCAAGTCAATTAGGATACCTCACGCTTCCTTCTAAAATTATCATGGATCCAAATGAAATCCCAAATCTCCCAGATGAAGAGCTTGTTATCCTTGCTACAGGTTCACAAGGTGAAACGTTCTCTGCTCTTTCTCGTATGATTATGGGTTCTCATAGACAATTTGCAATACATAAAGGTGATACCGTCATTATGTCCTCTCGTTTTATTCCAGGAAATTTACGTGCTATTACACGTCTTATCGATGAACTCTATAAACGAGGTGCTAGTGTCTTCCATGGAGGCTCACATAAAATACACGTCTCTGGTCATGGATATAAAGAAGAATTACGAGCTATGCTTCTTGCAGCAAAGCCAAAGTATTTTATGCCAATACATGGTGAATATAGACATCTTTGCATGCATGCAGAACTTGGTAAAGAGTGTGGCGTACACCCTAATAATACCATTGTCATAGAGAATGGAACTCCTCTTATCTTATATCAAGATGGCTTTGAGCTAGGGGAAAAAGTAAATGTAGAGCCTGTTCTTGTTGATGGAAAAGGTGTAGGAGATATTGGTCCTATTGTTCTTAAAGAGAGAAAAATACTTGGTGAAGAGGGTGTTGTTATCATCAATATAGTTCTCAATTCGCATACATGGGATATCATTGGAGGTCCATATATCATTACTCGAGGCTTTGTCTTTGAACAGAGTTACAGAAATATGCTTAATGATTCTAAAAATATTGTATATGAAGAGTTAGATGAACTTGAAAAATATGATAGAGAACTCTTTAAGGATAAATTGCGTTCAGGTTATAGAAGATTTTTCAAAGCTATTCTTCAAAGAGATCCTATAATCATTCCAATTCTTAACTTTGTATAGTATACTGGTATGTATGATACACTTTATTGCTACAATAGGAGCAGTAACACTACGATTATGTGAGATATTGGGTTCGATTTTTCTTTTCACTTCTCAATCTTTGATTTTAAGAAATCGAATCCGATATGGTTTTCATAGAGTTATTCTCTCAATCTATACTATTGGGACAACTTCGTTTCTGTTTATAGCTTCTATTGCTCTTTTTACTGGACTTATTTTAGCTCTTCAAGGATATCATACACTTACACGTTTTGGTGCTCATTCTCTTCTTGGAAATGCTATTGCTATCACCTTAGTTCAAGAGTTAGCTCCTGTACTCACTGCTATTATGGTTATTGCTCGTGCTGGGTCTGCTACAACATCACACCTTGCAGTAATGAGAATCACTGAACAGATACAAGCACTTCATGTACATAATATCTCTCCTCTTCTCTTTCTTGTTCGTCCGACTATTCTTGGATTTCTTATCTCTTTACCATTACTTACACTCTTTTTTATCGCAATCGCTCTGCTAGGAGCATATTACTTTGCTGTTGGCATACTCTATATACCAAGTGGAGTATATATCAATGGTCTTATACAAAGCACTTCTTTTTTAGATATCATATACTCTATGAGTAAAGCTTTTGTCTTTGCTATTCTCATTAGTTCAATTACGTGCTATATTGGTTATAATATACACCTTGTTATTAAAGAAAAGGGTGCGACTGCAATACGTATTGCTACAACAAAGAGTGTTGTTTTCGCTTGTATTACAGTATTAGTTGCTAACTATATACTCACAAGCATTCTCTTCACATAGAGAAAGATATATTATACTCTTCTGCCTCTCTCTATAATTTTATCTAGGAGAATATAATGAATACACTACATAACAATGCAATATCGTTACAAAATATAACTCTTGCATATCCAGATGGTACTATAGTATTACGCAATGCTTCAGCTAATATTCCTCCTTCCTCCATTACGTACATACTCGGTGCTTCAGGGAGTGGAAAATCAACTCTCATGCAAAGTCTCATAGGTCTTCTACCTCCAAGAGATGGAAACATATATATAGCATCTAATGATATCTATGAAATGCCTCCAGAACTGCTTTATGCTCTTGTTGGAGTAGTATTTCAAAATGGAGCGCTCTTAGAAGATCTCACTGTTGAAGAAAATATTAAACTTGTACTTCAACATAATAGAATAGTCCCTGACAATATGATAGATACTACGATTGATAGAGTCCTAGACTCCGTTAATCTTGTACATGCTAAACACAAATTTCCTTCTGAACTCTCTGGTGGTATGGAAAAACGTCCTGCCCTTGCTCGTACTCTTGTTCTCGATAGAGCAATACTCATCTGTGATGAACCAACATCTGGTCTCGATCCCATCGCAAGTACACAGGTAGAATCATTGCTTTTTGAAATACACAAAAAAAGTAATCACATGACACTATGTATCATAAGTCATGATATCCGTAGTGCTATTGCTCATGCTACTAATATCATCTTGATATATGACTCTCACCTCTACTCTTTCCCTACTGTAGAAGCATTTCTCAACACAGAGCATGAATATATACAATCTTTTATATCTGCAGGTACTGGAAACTAATATAGCTTTTCATTCTTTCCTATCCATTATAATTCATATAGACAATGCTTATATAATGTGCTAGATATATTCAAATACTTTCGCTTATATAGGCTTAATAC
>CAMWXW010000051.1 GCA_947178315.1 uncultured Desulfovibrionaceae bacterium
CTTTAGTACTCTTGTTATTCTTTTCATTTATAATTTTTATACAGTCATTTCTATAGATCCAATACACAGAATGTGTTATACACTCTTTCTGTTTACGCTTGCTTTTCTTGGTATCGATATCACACTTCGTTCTTATCTAGCACATGCCTCTCGTAAGGGGTTGGGAGTTATTCTCTATAGTATTGCATTTATATCTCTTGTCATAATACAGATAATCTTCTTTAGTATTCCTCTTACCATGATAGGGTATAATGTACTTTTTGGTAGAAAAGTCGATATGGATTTTTTCTTCCCGATATTTCAAACAAATATATTCGAGGTACAAGAATTTGTTCTTGGGTTCTTGCCTTATTCTGTATGGATATATGTATTCATCTTTTGTGGTGTGATGTGGTATATTCAGAGAAAGAGTATAGTTCATATAGGAAGAAAAAAGACATATTATTTAGGGGTATGTTCTTGTGTTCTCTTAGTACTCCTAGTTACATTAAACATACAACGTCATCTTATCTTATATACCATGTATGTTGATGCAAAACATGTATATTATAGTGCACCGTTGGCATATACACTCCATAGAGAAGAAAATATACAAAAACTCAAGATCAATGAGCTAAAGAAAAAAGGTCTCTATGTTGTTATTATAGGTGAATCTGCAACACGTCTTGGGTGGGGGGCGTATGGATATTATAGAGATACGACACCTTTTATATCAAGCAATCTCACAAATCCAAACTATGTATTAATTAATCGTGCATATTCACCTGCAGACTCAACAGAGCAATCACTTTTTTATGTTCTCACAAGCATGAGTCAATATATTCCGGTAAATGATACAGAAATACTTTCCATTGTAGATGTTCTAAAAAAAGCAGGATTGAAAACAATTTGGATAAGCAATCATGGTGTCTATAATACAAATAGTGCAAAAGTCCGCTCGGTGTCTGATGAGGCTGATATCGTTATCTCTGATATCGAAGGAAAGGTACAGGTACAGCAATATGATGAATATCTTTTGCCTTATATAGAAAAAGTCTTACATGAGGAAGAGCATGAGGGTGGGACTGTCCTTTTTATCCATCTCTATGGAAGTCATCTACGTTTCTATCATCGTTACGATAGAGCAAAGTATAGCATCTTTAGTGATACCCCACGTTATGAAGAAGGAAAAAATATCGATCCTGCATCTATCAATCATTATGATAATAGTATATATGCAACAGATGATCTTTTAAGACGTATCACAGAAATGGTAGAGAATCGAGATGATTTTGAATTTCTTGTCTATGTAAGTGATCATGGAGAAGGAGTTTATAAAGGTGTACTTCGAGGAAATCCACAGAGCTTCCCTGATGTGATAGAAGTTCCACTTTATTTTTATATGTCTAATAAATATATAAAAGAGCATAAGGAACGAGTAGAGATATTACGAACACATGCGACACAAGGGTATAGTACGGATATGTTATTCGATACCCTACTTGGACTTTTCACTATAGAAGGTAATTGGTATAGAGCAGAACATGATTTAAGTAGCCCTCTCTATATGCATAACTATGAAACTCTCAAGACAAAGTCAGGGACTACCTATGTACATAGTTTATTTACAGAAAAGAAGGATACATAGTCATAGATATTGTGTAGATAACACATGAAAATGAATGAAATAAGAGAGATAGAACACGTTTTTTATACAAGCACTCCTTTTTATAAAAAGGAGTTGCAAAAAAAAAAGGAATATTGTATGTCTAATATAGTTTTGGGTTATGATGGGAAGTCTGTAATACAGAGGAATTCTTATGAGTGTTGTATCATAACATAAGTGGGGGAGGAATGCACAATAGAAATGCAAATGCATTGCGAATGTTAGCAATTGATGCAGTAGAGCAAGCTCAATCTGGACACCCTGGGGCGGTAATGGGTATGGCAGATATAGCTCTTGTATTATGGAAATATTTTGTTACACATGACCCCAATAATCCAACGTTACCTATCCGAGATAGAATTATTCTTTCTAATGGACATGCATCTATGATGCTGTATGGAGCTCTTCATCTTATGGGGTATCCATCATTTACGTTAGAAGAGATCAAAAATTTTCGTCAACTGGGTTCAATTACAACAGGACACCCAGAATATGATATCAATGCAGGCGTAGAATATAGTACAGGCCCTTTAGGACAAGGTTTAGCTGGAGCTGTAGGTATGGCTCTTGGAGAGCAATTATGTGCATCTCGCTATAATACAGAAGATATTACTCTTTTTGATAACTATACCTACGTTTTTGTGGGAGATGGTTGCTTAATGGAAGGTATCTCTCATGAGGTATGTTCTTTAGCTGGTACATTGGGACTCCATAAACTCATAGTTCTCTACGATAGCAATGGTATCTCTATAGATGGTAAAGTAGAATCATGGTTTTCTGAGAATGTTGCTATGCGATTTCGAGGGTACGGTTGGAATGTACTAGATGAAGTAGATGGTCATGATGAAAATGCAATCTATAATGCAATAGCAAGTGCAAGAGAACAAAGATCAGCACCAACACTAATACCATTTCGTACTGTTATAGGATACGGTTCTCCAAACAAGGCTGGAACATCAAAAGTACATGGTTCTCCTCTTGGTAGTGAGGAAGTACAACGTGTTCGAGAAGCATATGCGTGGGAGTACGATCCTTTTGTCATTCCACAAGATGTATATGAATATTGGAATGCAGAAAAACAAGGTGCAGAGCATACGCAACGTTATAATGCTTTATGTGAAGAATATAGAAAACGTTACCCTAAACAGTGGGAAGAGCTTACAAGCCGTAGAGAGAAGCTATATCCTTCAGCGTTATATGATACTTTTTCTAATGCCAAAGAGGAAGCGAAGGGCAAGCAAGAGGCAGAGGCAACACGAATATCTTCTCATAAAGTGATAGAGAAGATTGTACCAATTTTACCTTGGATTGTAGGTGGTTCGGCAGATTTAACACCCTCTGTAGGGACATATGCAACATCATCAGAGACTATTTCTAAAGAACATCTTTCTGGTAACTATCTTTCTTACGGGGTACGTGAATTTGGTATGTACGCAATTATGAATGGACTCTCACTATATGAAAATACATTGCCCTATGGTGGGACATTCCTTGTTTTTTCAGATTATGCCAAACCAGCGTTACGACTTGCATCAATGATGAAAACTCATGTGATCTGGGTATTTACACATGATTCTATCGGTGTTGGAGAAGATGGTCCAACACACCAGCCTATAGAACACCTCACTATGCTTCGTAGTATTCCTCATGTAGATGTATGGCGTCCTGCAGATGCATTAGAAACTATATATGCGTGGGAATATGCAGTCATGCAGAGTACTTCTCCAACAGCACTTGTCCTATCTCGTCAGAACGTGCCTCAGCTACATAGAGAAGGTATAGATAGCTCTTCTATAGCAAAAGGGGGGTATATTATTCGTGATATTGAAAATCCAGATATAGTACTTATTGGAACTGGCTCAGAGCTTTCTCTTGTAATACAAGCACAAGAAGTATTATATGAACAAGGTATACGAGCATCAGTTGTTTCTATGCCTTCTACAACAGTATTTGAAAAGCAATCAAAAGAGTATCAGCAAAATGTCTTGCCACACACTCTTCCTAAGGTAGTAGTAGAAGCAGGAGATGCACTTTTTTGGTATAAATATATTGGAAATAATGGGTGTATTATCTCTATGGAAGACTATGGAAAAAGTGGGAAAGGGAATGAGCTTTTTGAATACTATGGTTTTAGTGTAGAGCATATTGTAACACGCATTGTTTCTTTTCTAAAAGGAGAATAGTATGAAGATGAGAACAATACACGATGCAGAAATACAGGGCAAAACAGTTCTTATTCGTTCAGATTTGAATGTGCCAATAGAGAATGGAGTTATTCAGTCCAATCAGCGTATTGTGTCTTCTCTTGCAACCATACAATATGTATTGGAACATGGAGGAAAAGTAGTCCTCTTTTCTCATCTAGGTAGACCTAAGGCTGGAGAGTATGATTCAAAGTACTCATTATTACCAGTTGCACAGGACTTATCTCGACTACTTTGTTTTGATGTCCCTCTCGCTAAAGAATATATGCAAGGTATTCTTCCAGAGGGACAATGCGTGTTATGTGAGAATATACGTTTTGTAAAAGGAGAGGTAGAGAATTCAGTAGAAATAGCACAGCAATTAGCACGTCTAGGTGATATCTTTGTGATGGATGCGTTTGGAACAGCACATCGTAGTCATGCTTCTACTGTAGGTATTACTTCATTTCTTCCATCATATGCAGGTATTCTTGTAGAAGAAGAGGTACAGGCGCTTACAAAAGCAATAGAAAGTGTAGAAAAACCAAGTCTTGCAATTATAGGTGGTTCTAAAGTATCTAGCAAGCTTGAGGTTTTAGGACATCTCTCTCATCGTATGGATAAAATAATTGTAGGTGGTGGAATTGCAAATACATTTTTAGCAGCAGCAGGATATGCTATCGGGAAATCACTTTATGAGCCAGATTTAATAGAAGAAGCAAAAAAAATAATGAAGCATACAGAGATACTATTGCCAAAAGATGTTGGTGTAGTAAAAGAAATCAATGAAGCAAGTATTGTACTTTATAAGGGAATCGATTCTTTAGAAGAAGATGATATTATTGTAGATGTAGGTATGCTTACAAGTGCATACTATGCAGATATGATAGAAACTGCCTCAACAATAGTATGGAATGGTCCTGTAGGTATATTTGAAATAGCTTCTATGAGCTATGGTACAGAAGCACTCTGTAGAGCAATAGCAGATAGTAGAGCATACTCATTAGCTGGAGGAGGAGATACAATTTCTGCTATAGAAAAATTTGGTATTGCAGAATATGTATCCTATATCTCAACAGGAGGAGGGGCATTCTTAGAATATATAGAGGGTAAACAATTGCCAGCACTCGCTGTATTAGAATGTAGATAAATATGCTATGATAGATATTTTGAACAAGACATATGATGAGCTTATATTATATGTAGAATCTCTTGGGGAAAAGCCATTTCGAGGCAAGCAATTATGGCATTGGCTTTGGAATAAGCGTGTGAGAGCATTTGATGAAATGCACACGCTCTCACGTGCATTTAGAGAAACGTTATCTCGTGCAGCTCAGATTATATATCCTACAATAGTAAAGCGTGAACAAAGTAGTGATGGAAC
>CAMWXW010000052.1 GCA_947178315.1 uncultured Desulfovibrionaceae bacterium
ATGTTTGGGGATAATGTACAAGTATTTCTCGATATAGTCATATTTATATCAGATAGATTTTATGCATATATGTTGAGTATGACTCGTATAGGTTCATTCACCACATTCTTTCCACTCACTGGTGGTGATGCAATGAAAGGATTATGGGTTACTCGTACTTTATTTGTTATGGGTCTTACTTTTTTTATCTTTCCTGTTGTTGATAATCAACTTCCGTCAACCGATATGGAGTTTTCTCTTCCATTTGCGCTTCTCCTCTTAAAAGAGCTACTGTTAGGCTATCTTATTGCCTACTTATTCTCTCCTATATTATGGATAGCAGATGCCTTAGGGGGATTTATTGATGGACAAAGAGGAACAGGACAAGAAAACTCTCAAGATTCATTTACTGATGAACAGACAACTCCATTAGGGATATGTCTTATACAAACAACAGTTATCCTTATTCTTGTATCTGGAGGATTACTAATATATTTTGGTTTTATCTTTGATACCTTTGTATTTTGGCCACCTTTTTCTTTTCTTCCATCATTTAGCAATCCAGAAATGCTGACACTCTTTCTTACACGACTTGTGGTTACTGTAGAACTTACCTTAGTTCTTGCAGCTCCAGTTGTTATAGCAACATTTCTTACAGATTGGTCATTAGGACTTCTCAATCGTTTTGCCCAGCAAATGAATGTATATGTCTTAGCAATGTCTATTAAAAGTGCAGTTGCTCTTGCAGTTCTCGTTGTCTATGGAGGTATTATGTTTACAGTACTCTTAAAAGCTGTATATACAACACCAGTGTTTGTGAATGAAGTTGTAACAATTTTCGGTAAAGGAATATTAAAATAGTAGTGTTTTTATTATGAAGGAAGAAAGATATATAAGAGCTATATCAATCTTCCTAAATGCAAAAGAGACATGAGGCTTATTATCATCTATTTCTTTTCTTGTGTGGTGATAATGAACTCACCATTACGCTTTAATTTAGCATAATCTACAACATGTAAAAATGCTTCAAATGGAGTTGCTTTATCAACATGAATATTGAGATAACGTTCAGGATATTCATCAAGGAGACGTGAGAGGTCTTCTTGTGATATAGCCTTCTGTTCATAATATAAATCACCTTGTGCAGTAATTGAAATCACAAGTTCTTTTTGTGTTTTTGTATTTTTTTGTGCAGATGAAGATTCAGGTAAAATAATATCAATCACAGGCTTTGTAAAAGAAGTCGCCATAATAAAGAAGATTAAGAGCAAAAAGACGACGTCAATAAGAGGAGTTAAATCTAGTTCTGCATCATCTATGTTATCATCATCAAATAATTGCATGAAAGCTCCTGTATTATAACGTATGTTTATTGAGACAATTGTTTTTCTTACATAGTTCTATTGCTCGAAGAGAGTGTTCTATTGCTCGTATGAGAAGAGCCTGTAATTTGAGTCTGAGATGGTAATATGAGGCGAGGGCTGGAATTGCAACACAAAGTCCTAGAATTGTAGTGATAAGAGCTTCCCATATACCAGAGGCAAGGAGTGCTGAATCAGGTGTTGCTTCTGTTGCTATTGTTTGGAATACTTTTACCATACCGAGCATAGTACCTAATAAGCCGAGAAGAGGAGAAACAACAGAGATAAATCGGAGATAGGAAAGTTTACGCATTGTCCGTTCAAAATTTCGTGAAAAGTAATATTTTATCTCTGTTCTGATATCAATAGATGGATCGTGAGCATATACCGAGAGAATATCTTGTACAATAGCAATCAGTGGATTTCTTGCATCAGCATTGCAATAGGTAGCACATGTTGGATCTGATTGTATTGAAGTGAAATAGTTTGAGAAATCTTTTCCAACAAAATAGAGATAGATTCCAGAACGAAATGTTAAGTAAAGACAAATAAAAAAGAGTATCCCAAGTATAAAGCCAGTTGGTCCTAGTATACTCAAAAGATGTGTTATTTCCATTCTTACCCTCACTCTTCAGTACAATATACTATCAATTTACAGAGCAATATCAATATAAGACTTTATCACTACTGTTATATGTGTGGATAGTATACTATATATATTTTATGTTCTCATTATAAATGAGTCTATATATTTAGAGATGTATGCTACATAGGTAATATATCAGAGTGAAAAAGAAGTCAATATAGAATAGAGAGGATATCTATAGGTTTCTTTATTCTCTGTACTCCCTTCTGGTATATCTCTTGCTTTTTCTGTACTACTATATTTTAATGAGGTAGATATGGCAACGCTTGGGCAAGATGAAATAGATAATCTCTTAAAAGGCTTGAATAGTGGAGAGATAGAAACAGAAACAGATACACCTGAAGAAGATGATGCTGTTGCTGTATTTAATCTTGCAAATCAGGATAGAATTATCCGTGGTAGAATGCCAGTTCTTGAAATCATTAATGATAGATTTGCAAAGCTTTGTACCAATAGTTTGAGCAACTCTATGCGTAAGCGAATTGAATTTAATCCGAGTAGCATAGATGTCGTAAAGTTTGGTGATTTTATGAAGACATTAGCTGTTCCCAGTAGTATACATGTTTTCAAAATGGAACCTCTTCGTGGTAATGCATTGATGGTAATTGATGCGAAACTAGTATTTGCTCTTGTTGAAAATTTTTTTGGAGGTTCTGGTTCAAAGCCAAAGATAGAGGGAAGAGAATTTACTCCTATAGAGCAATCAATTATTGTAAAAGTAGCACATACTATACTTAAGAATATAGAAGAGGCATGGTTTCCTGTCCATGAATTACAGTTAGAATTAGTTCGCTCTGAGATAAATCCTCAATTTGCTAGTATAGTTCCTCCTAGTGAAGTTGTTATCATTGTATCTTTTGAAGTAGAGCTGGACTCTGCATTAGGCAAATTTGAGATATGTCTACCATATCCTACAATAGAACCTATCCGTACAAAACTGCATGCCAACTTTCAAACGGAACGTCTGGAAGTCGATCACTCATGGGTAGCGCGATTAAAAGAACGTATTATGGAAACGTCGCTTAATATACGAGTCGAGCTTGGGAGAACACAGATTACAAGTAATCAACTGTTAAAGTTGAAAAGCGGTGATATCATCATGCTTAATACAGAAGTAGATAGTGTTCTTCCGATAGAAATAGAGGGAGTTGCAAAGTTTTGGGGAACTCCAGGAGTACTGCGAGCTAATAAAGCAATGTTAATAGTCAAAGAAGAAAAGATGAAATTAGGATAATCTCATACGTATATTATCATACGTGTAAGAAAGCCGATAGATATTGTAAGAGTATGCAGATAGAGTGATAAAAATTATTTGTAGTTACATTTTTTCCTTTTATTCCTAAATTGTAGGAAAAATATTCCGATACCTCCTTGTGAGGTGTACAATGAATAAAAGTGATTTAGTAAAAGCATTTGCAGAGAATCATAATCTGCATATGGACGAAGCTACAGTTATTGTAGATACATTTTTTGCTACCATTCAAAAAGCTCTCCTTAAGGGTTCAAGAGTAGAAATACGTGGCTTTGGTTCATTTAAGGTAAAAGAATATGAAGGGTATAAGGGAAGAAATCCTAAAACTGGATCTTTAGTCAATGTACCAGCAAAACGTCTACCCCGATTCAAACCGGGTAAAATGTTTTTAGAAATTCTCAATAAACAACAGAAGACTTCTAATGACAAAGCGAGAGTACGCTAATCTAAAAGATATTCTTGTGGGTATTTTACCCACTTGGATATTCTGTTTTTATAATACAGAGCAAGATATTCTTAGTAATATGAATCCATAGTGTTTTGATGAAGCTCTTGTTCTTCAATCCATGTAAAGGCCTGTTCTTCAAGTAATGGAGGGCTGATATAATCGCCTTGTAATTGCGTACAGTGATATGCTTGTATAGCGTCAAATTGTTCTTTTGTTTCAATACCTTCAGCTACAACTTGCATTCCAAGATCATTGCCAAGTGCAATGACAGTACGGACAATAGCAGCACTACGAGGATTAGTAAGTGCATCTTGAGTGAAATCTTTGTCAATTTTTAGTGTATTTATTGGTAAGTCTTTTATATAGTATAATGAGGAATATCCTTTCCCAAAGTCATCTATGGCAATAGCTATCCCTCGAGATGTAAGTTGCTCTAATATTGTCCTTGCCTTTTTTATATCACGTATCATCACACTTTCTGTAATTTCAAGCTCTAATTGTTGTGGCTGTATACCCGATTGTTGTATAACAGAGTCAATAATATAAAGTAGTTCCATAGAAAACTGCTTGGGAGATATATTGACAGAGATAACTATATGAGGAAGTATATCTCGTAACTTTGTCGCATACAAGCACGCATTATATAATACATGTGTTCCAAGTTCTTGTATCAGATTAGAGTATTCTGCCTCAGCAATAAATTCAGATGGTAATTGTATTGTTCCATCTATACTTCGTATCCTTGCTAAAGCTTCGAATGCTACAATCTTTCTTGTTTTCATATCTATTCTAGGCTGATAGGCATTGAGTACATCACGAGCTGCAAGTGCTCTTCTAATTTCTTCTTTTCTTTTCGACTCTAAATGTATGATATCTACAAACGATTTCTTAAAAAAGGCAATTTTTGTATTTGTCGCTTTTGCATGTTCTATTGTAATAAGAAGATTTTGCCAAAGGATATCACTATCATCTCCATCATCAGGATAACGAGTGACACTAAATGTATATTGTTGTAAAAATTCGTATTCATTGAGAACAATAGGTGGACTTAATAATTCAAGAGCTTCTTGTAATGTCTGTTGTAGAGCTTCTTTTGTGATATCTGGAAAGAGAATAATAAATTCATCTCCAGAAACATGGGCAATCTCATTATGTGGAAAGATACTCTCTAGCCTATGAGCAATAACTTGTAGATATTCATCACCAAGTGCTACATCTATTTTGTTGATATCATTAAATTTATTGACATCAAATAAAACAATAGCAAAAGGTTCTCTATTGTTAAGAGCTTGTTGAATTTTGTTTTGTATTGCAAAGCGATTGAGTAATCCTGTAAGCTCATCATGTGTTGCATGATATTCTATTTGAGCATCTTTATTTCGCAACTCTGTTGCATTGATAAGATATACCATATAGCCTTGCAAGGTATTTTCTTTTGTATATATTGGAGTCTTATCAACAAAAAGACTTATAACTACATCATGTACCGTATAC
>CAMWXW010000053.1 GCA_947178315.1 uncultured Desulfovibrionaceae bacterium
TCTATATACACCTCAATATATATATGTAGGAGTACAGAGTGGATAAAGACACTACTATTATTGCTGTAATAAGGGAAGTATTAGCACAATCGAATGGTATTGAAGAAGTAGTAAGTAAAATAGGGAAAACATACCCAACTCTAATGAGAGAAATAAACCCCTACGACAAAAATGCCAAATTAGGTGTCGAGACACTATTTGACATTATGAAAGTTACTCAAGATATTAGACCATTAGAATACATAGCTAATGAGCTTGGCTTTAAGGTAGTTGCCAAAGAACAAGAGCAGAACTAATATCCCTTATTTCAGAATTCAATAGTATAGAATAGATTGAAGTGCGACTCGAACTCGTACTCTTTCTATTCTATATTATCTCTCTACTAACCCCATACTCTTATAAGTATACACTATTCTTCTTCTATTGTATATATACTCAATATACAAATTATCTATAAAATAATACATATTTCATATTTAGAATAAATAAGATATATCTACATAATAAAAAAGAGTCCTAAAAAGGACTCTTCATAGTAGGTAAGTAGAATTGATAGTATTCTTAATTCAATTCTTTCTCATAAGGAAAGAGTGGAAGATAGCGATAGGTGAGTCCAAGAAGCATAACAACATAGGGTACGACCATAAGACATGTAGACCACTCTATCCATGTTGGAGCATAGAATTCCCAATTCTGAAACGGCATTGCTGGGAAAGCTTGCCCTTGAATAACTTGTACATATCGATTCAAAGAGACAATGAGAACAAGCCATATTCCAGAGAGATAAAGTAATGTTGTATTTGCTCTCCATTTTGGAGTGAGTAAAATAATAGCTGGGATAAAAGCAGAAAGCTCAAACCAAAATATATATTGTCCAAAATAGAATCCATGAAACATTTGTGAGAAAGTGAGACCAAAGCGAGGTAAAAGACCATTTGCCCACCATAATGCACTCATACTATTAAGCACAGCATAGATAATCATAATAGTACCAGAAATTTTACCCATAAGAAGCTTAACCTCCATTGGGATTAACTTCTTACCTGTTACTTTTTCCATAAGAGTACCAATAAGTACAGTAAACATAGGACCAGAGCCTGCAGCAGAAATAACAAATAAAAAGAATGTCCATGGCCAGATGAAAAAACCATCTCTATAGAAAAAAGCTCTTCCAAACATAACACCAGAAATTCCTCCTAATGAGCCCTGATGAAATGTTGAGAGGAATGCTCCAACACCAGCAAATACAGGCATGACAATATGGAGATTGTGTCCTAATGAATGGAGAAATTTATTTCTATTCAATACTCTATTGCCAAGAATAAGAGGAAGGTATTCTATAATAAGAACAATGGTATAAATAGTAATACAAAAGACAACCTCTGTAAGCATAGAGTGGATATTTGCATGCCAAAAGACAAACCAAGCTCGTAGTGGTTGCCCTATTTCCAGCACAAGAACAATAAGAGCACCAGTATAACAAGCAAACCCAAGTACTACAGTGAGGTTAATGATTTTATCAAGCTCTTTTATATTAAGGATATAGCGTAAAAATCCAGTAAAAAAAGCACCTGCTCCAAGGGCAATAACAGCTAAGTCAAATGTTATCCATGCACCAAATGCAAAATGGTTATTCATTCCTGTTCCTTCTAAGCCAACAGCAAGAATACAGTATGCTGCATAACACCCCCATAGGAAAATAACTAAGGAAACACCCATCATAATAAGAAATTTTTGTAGAGAACAACGAGTTACTCCCTCAGGAAAAAACTCTGCATCTCGTGGCATTGCATTCATAGATACATTCTGCATAAATTACCCCTTACGTTTTAATTCTAAATGATAGTCTGCCATTTTCTGAACCCAATCACGCTCACTTATATAATATAATTGTGGCTCTGCACCTATTTTCTCTAAGAGACGAAAAGCATTTTCTGAATGTGAAAGTGTATATACAGTATGCTCAGGATTATTGAGATCTCCAAAATAGAGAGCTCCACTTGGGCATTTTTCTACACATGCGGGAATGTATTCATCTTCTCCTAATTCATTTGGATCTCTTCCTTCTTCATATGCTTTTGCCCGAGCAGCAGTATATCGATGATGACAGTATGTACACTTCTCAACAACGCCTCTCATACGAGTAGATGTATTTGGAGTAAGAGTTTTCTCCATACCTTCAGGCCACACTGGATCATGCCAGTTAAAAGCTCGTGATTCATAAGGACAAGCAACCATGCAATATCGACACCCAATACAACGAGGAGCAATCTGACTCACAAAACCACCATCTTCAACCCCTTTCTCAGTAGCGACAACAGGACACACAGGTACACAAGGTGGATTTTGACACTGCATACAAGGCTGTGGCATATAGACTTCATCATAATCTGGAAAAGATTTTCCATTGTCTAACTTACGCACTTTTATCCATGATATTGCTCTATGCTCTTTAGAAAAGTTTTCTTCCAAGCCAACATTATTTTCTGCTTGACATGCAGTCATACAAGCACCACAGCCCGTACATTTATCAACATCAATTACCATTCCCCAACGGATTTTTAATTCAACTGGACCACTAGCCATATATTCTCCCTACACTTTTGTTATTTTTATAGTATTCCTAGACCATGAGCATAATAGAGACTCTTTAACATTTTCTACAGAAAGAACTCGCATCGGATTAACACCTTTATTTTTTGTAAAGGCATCAAAAGCTGTATGTCCAAGACCAGCGAGAAGAGCAACACCGTTATCTATTACGCTTTCATGTATATATACTCTTGCTTGTATAGAATCTTCACCATTTGTTATATTTACCTTATCACCAGTACGCAATGTCGTTCCAGCCGTATTTTTATTGATAAGAACATACATCTCTTTATCCTTAAATACAGTATGAGGAATATTCTTGACATTAAATGGTGGAACAGATGTCATAGGTGTTCCCATATACTGTTGTGTATATGGAATAAGATACATCTCATCACGTGCTCCATCTACAGAACGAGGAGTAACCGGAATAGCATTTAAATAAACTTGTAATGGAAGTGGGGAAAAGCGACTACATAAAGGAGGAGTAGAAGGCTCAACACTGTATACCTTAGCACTCACATTACTTTGCCCTGATGTATATTGAGCTAATTTTTTATCAAAGAATTCTTTTGCAGAGTGAACACCCATATCTATACCACAAGCATTAGCTAAAAGTAGAGTGATATCAGCACCAGTTTTTGCATCACATACAGGTTCAATACAAGGTGTTGTCTGTAAATAATATAGTTTATCAGAACCATATGGAGTATAAGCGTCATCAATACCTTCTATACTCAAAGTCAGAGGAAAAACAATATCACTTGCACTTACAGTCTCATCCATAAAAGATGCTAGTGCTATTTTATATGCAATCGTTGTATTCCACTGTGCTTCTACTTTCTTTGTATTAGGTAAAGCATATAATGGATTTGCTTGGTATGTAATCATACATTGAAGAGGAGCTTCCTTTGACAAAGCTTGGATATAAGAAAGTGCATCATTTTTAATCTGAGTAGTAAAACGTATAGCTTGTGGAGTAATAGCTGATGGATATGGAACAGTACCAATAGGATAACTTCCCTCTTTAGCCAACATTTGAGTCACTAACATAGAAAGCATGACTAGAATAACAGGAGTTCCAGAACCAACAGATGAGCCTGCAAGGAATAATGGTGAATGAGCTTGTAAAATAGAATTGATAAACATATCAAAGCGTTCTTGAGTACACTTTGTTTCTTCTAATATTTTATTAAGAGAATATCGCTGGAGTGTTGCTTTCAAGACATCGATTCCTTCCACTTGAGGCAAAGAGTATCCTTTATCTAAGAGAGCTAAAATCACACCGAACATAAAGATAACTTCTGTACCAGGAAATACCATATATCGTGCATCTGCAACTCCGTAGGTATTAGTAGCATGAGAGCCTATATAAACCAATTTTGATTCATACTTTTCACGAAGCTTTACAAAACGAACAGGCAAACCAAAGCTATCGACAACATTTGCACCAATAGCAACTATCATATTAGACTTCTCATACTGATACACAACCATATCAGTACCACCAAGCATTTCCCATGCAACTTGAGCTACTTGTCGTTCATTCGGCATATAGAAGTAATTTCCCGCACCTTGATTTGCAATCAAAGCACAGAGAAGTTCATTTACCGATGAGGTATCGTCTCCAGAAAGAACTGCAAGAGAGTTTCCAGCCTCTTTAATTTTTTTACTTGCAATCTCAATCCCTTCAGACCATGATATTGGTTGAAAACCTGATTCAGTTTTTATCATAGGTTGTCGTATTCGAGATGGACTATAAAGCATTTGAACTTCTGTCCCTGCAAAACTAGAAACTCCTCCCAAGCTAAAAGGATTATCGATATCTGGTGAAACGCATACAGGATTTCCATGTATCATTCCAATCTTAGCTCCAGAAAAAGAAGAGCAGAACTTACTTACAATAGGAGTATACTCTACATCTCCTTTTGGAATTCGAGGAATCCAAGGAAAGTTTTGAGTCCAAATTGCTGTATCATCAATACCTTGCCAAACAACAGGAGTTGCTAGTGTTCCTACTGCACCACCCGCAAGAAACTGTAAAAATGTTCTTCTTTTAACGCCCATGATTTCCCCTATTTATGACATGTAAAGCATAAGTTATTAGCATTTGTATTTC
Source organism: uncultured Desulfovibrionaceae bacterium (assembly GCA_947178315.1). Classification (GTDB taxonomy): domain Bacteria; phylum Desulfobacterota; class Desulfovibrionia; order Desulfovibrionales; family Desulfovibrionaceae; genus CAMWXW01. Next base: position 4,712 of record CAMWXW010000053.1, read on the forward strand.
CATCTCTATGCCCTTCTCTTGCATGACAACGTTCACATTCCCACATTTTCATTGTATTTGTGGTATATCCTGTAAGCTTATTTACTTCAGCAACAGGTTCTTTGGACATTTCCCATACTTTGATATGACACATAGCACACATATCTGTAACACTGAAATCATGACACCCTTTTGCATTACAAGATTTCGCACTGTGTATATCGTGATTAAAATAGACATTATCTGGCATTTTATTATAGACAATCCAAGGGATTTCTTTATTAGGCTCAATGTATTCTTTAATAAGCTTCTCTTCTTCTTTTGATTCACCTTGAGGAGAGCTATGACATTCAGCACATGTAGCGAGGGGTGGTAAACCAGAGAACGTACCATTAGGACCTGCTATATGACATGTCGCACAATCTAAACCGACGGTTTCAACATGTAATTTGTGATTAAATGTAATAGGTTGTGGCT
>CAMWXW010000054.1 GCA_947178315.1 uncultured Desulfovibrionaceae bacterium
TATTGAACCCCCGACCACCGATATCAACACCTCTCTATTCGTCGGCAGCTTCAGATTTTTATAAGAGACAGATTATATGGAGTACAAATAATATAATCCAATAATACAATTCCAAACATAGATAACGCTTTTTCTCGTTTCTTCAATATCTCAATGTCTTCTTTACGTAAGATATACATCTCTTCAGCTATTTTTCTCACTAAGATAATTGCAGTAGGTTTTATTTGTATCACATGAGTAATAAATGCAAGACTCTCTTCAAGAAAGGAACACTCTTCCATAGAGATAATCTCTTTTTTGCTATTCACATAAATGATATAATCCTGTTCTGTACAGGCATAAATATTATTATTCTCTAAGTATTCTTTCACCTGACTAAAGGAAGAAATAACATACAGAGTATCAGAAGAGGACTCCAAAGCATTTGTATCATCATGAGTATGAGGAGATTCAGAATGCTCTATAACAGCATAACGCTGTGCTACCTCTGTGAGAAATGAACAATACCATGATAATGAAGAGCCGATACCTTCAATATGCTCATACGAAGAAGGATACTTCACCATATTACGTATCGAGCCTGCTTCCTGCAAGATACTCTTTGCTTGACTTTTAAGATCCTTCCTTGTGTGAGCACATGTGAGAAGAATCTCTACTAGCTCATACTCTTCTACGTATGAAATATGCTGTAGAACTCGTTTTAGCAATCGAGCCCTATGTCCAAGATAATGAGGCTTTACTTTTTTATTAGACATATCAGCTATCTATACCTACCATATATGTTTTCCTATATCATATCTATAATACATTAAGAAAACAACCTCAATCATAAAGAAAAATAGTCTTTATCACTCATAATAAGTCACTAGACTGTGCGTACTTATTGATACAAAGCAAGAACGTTGTCATATTAAAATACGTTAATAAAGAATTAGATAAAATATCATATTCTATTAACAATCACCAAGCCTACTCTATCTCTGATATTATAGTTCTTATTCCCACCACTAGATATCTTTGAAGTGAAGAAGAGTATATTGTTGTAGACTTACCATAGTAAGTGGCGTACAAATAACATAGTCTAGCAACACAATACCAAAGAGATAGAGTGCTTTCTCCCATTTTTTCAGGAGATCAACATCATGTCGATTTAATATATACTGTTCCTCATCTATTTTCCTGACTAAGATAATACCAGCAGGACGATGTGAAAGAATATGAGAGACAAATTCTATATTCTCCTCCCTAAAAGAATATTCTTCCATAGAGAGAACTTCTCTTTGACTATTCACATAAATGATATAATCAGCATGTGTATATGTATATATATTACTCTTTTCAAGATAGTTTTTAAGTTCCATAAAGGACGTTATAGTATATAATGGAGAAGTGGTTTCAGACGTAACAGCATCATGAGATCCATCATGATATACATGAGTATCAGAAGATAGACAAGCATATCGTTTTGCTATCTCTACAAGCAATGCACAATACCATGATATATGTTGACCAACACCCTCAATATTCTCATAAGAACAGGAAGATTGTTGTTTCATATTTTGAATAGATCCTGCACGTTCAAGAATATCTTTGGCTTGCTTTTTTACATCTTTTCTAGGCTGTACAAAAGTGAGAAGAGCTTCCAGTAATTCATAATCCTCAACATGAGAGATATTTTGTAGAACACGCTTCAAAAGTCTTGCTCTGTGTCCGAAATAATGCTTTTTCTCTTTTGTTTTAGACATAGTATAAACTACTCGATAAAGGAATACGTATTCAGTATGTACTCAATATACATAGTATAATACCATACGATAGAGAAAAGAACCAAGATATATTACACAGAAAACATAAGATAAGATTATAGAATACAATATGTTGTTGGTATATGCCTCATATATTTTGGATATATCATAGTACATAGTGGAGGAAGAGAAAGACCAAAGAGTGTACATTTATAATGAAGTCTTGTAAATTCATCTCTATACGTACCTATATAGCGTGCAAGAGTATATTTTGCTCGATATGTACCTTGTACAGATGTATAGCAAGAAAAAAGATAACGAGAAAAGAAAAGATACCTCGTATAGATACCAACGATATATTTATTATCAAAGAAAAGTCTCTGTTTGTTCTCCTGTATCTCTTCACTCCCTTGCGTAAAGAGTAATGTTTGATATGAGGATTGAGCTATATCATCACGATATAATTCTATACAAGTATAGAAAGATGTAGAAAGAATATGTTCACTATAAGCAATAGTTCTATCGATTGCATAGAGAAGATATTGCTGTTGAAACTCTTGCAATATATCCTTATACCTTTGCGTATTAGGACAATATATATAGTACGGTAGAATATGACTTTGATTCACAAAAAATGTAAGCATATCTCTATTTTGTATTTTAATAGCATCAACCCAATATGTATATGGATCAATGTATTGAACAGCATGTACAAGTGGGTTATAATGAAGTATATAGTGGAGTAAAAATACATGGAGTACACGTATATATTTTTTAGGCGTCGTGTCTTGAAGAATCGTATCAAGAACAGGATATCGTTCCTCTAACTCAGAGACTGCAATTATATAGATATCATCATATTCCATAGCCTCCATAACGCTATAGACACTTGGTTCCATACATAGGAGATAGAGAACACTATTTGATTGTATTCTGCGTAGCGAGTGGAATGATGTAAGTGCATGGATAAGAGTAGTAGAGTCTACTATTGTAGCATATACATTTTGTAATGAATGAACCATAGAGATATCCTAATAATCTATATATGACGTATAGTATAAATATATACTCTTTCATGAAAGATTAACTATCTATTATACTCTAGTCTACAGATATATACAAGGGAATCTCTATAAAACAGTACTCTCTTAGTAGTAATCCTCCTCATTATACGACTCATCTTCAAGAGGCTCTATTGAAATATCATCATGTACAGGTGTAGAAGGTGCGTATTCCTCCTCTTTTTTATTGAGGACGATATCAACAATACGCACCCCTATTCTTCCTTCTACATCTAATAATTCACCGATAGCAAAACGCTTTCCATGAATACGTAGCGTAACTGGTGAGGCTGTACTTTGCTCTGTTGTAAATACATATCCACTAGCAAGTTTTTTCATCTCACCCATCGGAATCAACACATTACCAAGATCCATAGTAATCTTAACCGGCATATCTGAACTTGAACTCATAAACTCCTCCTGATTTTCATCATTAGCTATTTCTTCATTTATAGTGACTACACCCTGAGACCATCTAGCTCTAAATAAGGAATCATCACGAGTACGGACAATAATATTTCCCGTAAGAGGATAGTATTCATCTAAAAATACAATATCTCTAGGCTCTACATGTTGCAACATTCTGTAGGTAAGTAATGTATACCCTATCTCAAGCTTACACGGAACAGGTATCTCATATGAACCTGGTATTTGTGTACTCGCTTGTCTCATAATTGGAAGAAGCTTTGAAGCAAACGAATCAGAAAATCTACCAGAAGTAAATCGCAATGCACAGGTAGTACGTATGGAATACACGGAATCAATCAGAGCAAAGAATAATGTATTTGCATCATTTTTTTTATATCGTGGCTTACGTCTGATATTTTTGATAGCAATAGCGACTCCTAATACCGTACTCAAGGTATCGAGTGCTTGCTCTAAAAGAGTATCAAAAGCAACGAGAAGAACTGTTTCTGGCAAATCATTACTTTCTTCTGGAAAAACACCAGGTAAAACACTCTGTAGTGGAGGAGGTGTCTCTAAAAAAAGCTCAACAGATTCAGTTCCTATACTACCTTCAACAACACACCACCATGATGTGATAGGAGAGCTTGCCTCAAATACAATGCTATACAGAACATCATGGACTGTAAAACTAGCACATGCTGATCCAGAAAAAAGTTCATTGGTTGCTTTTATTTGTTCAAAACTAACTTTTGGTAAAAATAACTTTTGCATTATCCAATATCGTTATATTCCTCATTATTTTGTTGTTTTTGCTCATCTTTTTGTTTTTGTTCAGAATTATCTTGTGTCTCCATTCTCTCAGAGTTTATCTCAACGATAACACTTCCTCCAATTTTAGACTCCAACATCTGTTGTAATGCAGCACCTTGATGTCCTAAGAGAGAAAGAGCATCTGCATTATTAGAATCAATCTGAACAGAGAGTACACCATCAATATTTTTTACTGTTATATTAGTATCAGGTAAGATGGTATCCGCAACTTTAATTTGTACTTCAGGAGTTTTAGATGTAGGTAATGATGCTAAAATTCGTTCTGCTAGTCTATCAAGCATATCTAAATCGAGAGTACGAGTAGAAGCTGTGGTATCTATATCTTGTGTCTGCAAGGAATATTCCACTTTAACCATTGCATCAAGATTGACACCTTGTTCTCCATCTTTATTTGAAAGATCGACAAGAAATTGTCCGAACTCTCTTAAAATATCCATAGGACCTGCAAGGATATCAGACTCATCTTTTTTATCGACTTTATTATAGAGTTCCCATAATTTAGCCATTCGATCAAACTTAAGCTTATCTTGCATATTTGCTTCTACTCTAGCTTGTTCAATCTGTGCTTTATTTACGTTATTATTGACATTCTGATTTTGTTGCGATTTAGAAACAGTATTATTAGACATATCTTTTCCCTCAACTCCTATGGCTTTCTATATAAAGAGCGTACTGTAACAGTATCTTGTGAATATATCATATACATCTTAGTACCTGCATTATAGAGCATTTCTCTTTTCTTCATCTGTCTACTGGGTAGGATAAGAGAAACCTTACTCTTTCCAAATATAAGAGAATTCTCTCTTTCAAAGACATCGCTATCTTCATCGTGCAGATGCGCTTTTTCTATATATGCTCTCCTCTCCTCTGAAGAAAGCGAGATATATTGTGTGTTGTGATATATTTTCATCATACTTCCTTGTATATGACATATCTCATACGTAGGCATTCTGTATACATTCATATACGTTATGCTATACAACGGCTATTTTACACGTTACATTAGAGTACTTAGATATAT
>CAMWXW010000055.1 GCA_947178315.1 uncultured Desulfovibrionaceae bacterium
CTTGTACACGTTTTCGAGGATTTAATGAAGCATAGGGATTTTGGAAAACCATTTGCATTTTTACTCTATATGGTAACCACTCTTTCTCAGTCAACGTATCAAGACGAGTATCACCATAGAAGATTTCACCACTATCTGGCTTATATAACCCGATAATTGTTCGTGCTAGCGTAGATTTCCCACACCCAGACTCTCCTACAATACTAAGTGTTTCTCCTTTCTTTACAACAAAACTTACATCATTCACAGCATGAACAATAGTTTTCTCTAAAGAAAATCGCCCTTTTGAAAAGCTTATCTGATCGAGTAAAGAACCAGAAATATCAAAATGCTTCACTATATTCTTTAATGTTATCAATGCATCTTTTTCCATAATTTCCTCATTCACCGTACAAAACATGCCATCAAGACATCGTTATATTTCTCTAATAGAGGTCGTTTCTTCTTGCATATATCCTCACGCACACCACATCTATCATAAAAAGGACACCCCTTCGGAATCTCTGCAAGAGAAGGCATAGTACCACTAATCTGATGTAATCTTCCCGTTTTTTTATCTGCTTTTTCTGGTAGGGAGTTCAAAAGACCTTTTGTATATGGGTGAGAAGGATTGAGAACAATAGATTCTGTTGCCCCCATTTCTACAATAGTCCCTGCATACATAACTGCTATTTGCTGTGTTACTTGCGAAACTACCCCTAAGTCATGCGTAACAAGAATAAGACTCATTTTCTCTACTTCACATAGATGCAAGAGAAGTTGCATAATCTCTGCTTGAATTGTAACATCAAGTGCCGTTGTTGGCTCATCTGCAATAATAAGTTGTGGCGATGTAACAAGAGCTATCGCTATAATAATACGTTGTCTCATACCACCAGAAAATTCATGAGGATATTGTTGTAAACGTTGCTCTGGAGAAGGTATATATACTTTTCTTAAAGCATCAATAGCCATAGTCCGTGCTACATCATAAGAGACGTCTTTATGTGCCAAGATAACCTCTATAATCTGCTCCCCAATAGTAAGAACAGGATTTAGTGTTACCATCGGATCTTGAAATATCATACTTATTTCATTTCCACGAATAGTTCTCATCTCATCTTCACTAAGCTTTGTTAAATCCCTACCTTTGAAAAATATATTTCCACCTGCTATAAATCCCGGCTTAGCAAGTAAGTTAAGTATAGAAAATCCAGTAATAGACTTCCCAGCTCCAGATTCTCCTACAATACCTAATCGCTCCCCTTTATCCACAGAAAAAGAGATAGCATCAACTGCCGTTAAATGGTTTCCTTCAGGCTTTCCAAATGCAATAGAGAGCTCCTTGACTTCTAATAGCTTCATTCTATCTCCTTATATTTTCCTTGGATTGAGATAATCCCGTACAAAATCACCTAGACTATTGATAGAAACAATAAGTAAAATAAGTGCTAAACTAGGAAACGTAATAATCCACCAAGAACCACTAAAGAAGTAGTGAAAACCATCTTTTATCAACGAACCAAGAGAAGGCTGTGTTGGAGGCATACCAAGCCCTAAAAAAGAAAGTGCAGCCTCACTCATAACAGCATTTGCAACCTGTACAGTACAAATGACGAGTACAGGAGAGAGGGAATTAGGTAATATATGTTTCCACATAATATGAAGTGGACGAAGTCCTATCACCCGTGCAGCTTCTACATATTCTTTTTTCTTCTCCGACAAAACCTTAGCGCGCACAGTACGTGCATACTGTGGCCACTCTGATATTCCGATAATACCTATCAATAACGGCATTGCAATAGTATTGTAATACTCTATCCCACAGCTTGCTTGAATAATAGCACCTGAAAAAATAGCTATGATATATGTAGAAAACGAGAGTTCTATATCTGCAATACGCATGATAAGAGCTCCAATCATTCCTTCCTTATATCCAGCAATAAGACCGAGAGTAACACCAAGAACGACTTGTACAACAACTGCACCGAGCCCTATTATAACAGAGAGTCTCAAACCATAGAGTACGGAAGATAATACATCTCTACCCTGATTATCTGTACCCAATAAGAAATGAACACTCCCTTTAGCGTCCCATGCAGGAGGCATATTGGAATCTAAAATATCAATAGTAGATAAATCATACGGAGTATGTGGAGATAGCAACGGAGCAAAAAGGGCAAGAAATATGAGAAATAACAAGATGACTGCTGATAAGCTTGCAACTGTATCCGAACGCAGTGCTTTTATAAAAGCAGAGTTCCAAAATAGATGTATAGCACGCATATTAGTTCCCTTTAATAGTAATAGTTGGATCTATGAATGTATATATGATATCAACAAGGGTATTGATAGTAACGAAGATAAATGATGTAAAAAGCAAATACGCAACAAGTAGTCCTGTATCTGCACGGCTCACAGCTTCAATAAACATATAGCCAAGTCCCTGCCATTGAAAGACACTCTCTGTTAAAATAGTAAATGCTACCATTGTCCCCACTTGAACTCCACCTATAGTAACTAAAGGTAACAATGTATTTCTAAAGGCATGTCTCCAAACAATACGCTTTCTAGAGAGTCCCTTAGCCTGTGCATATCGCACATACTCTGAGGTCAAGGCTTCTTTCATATCAGAGCGAGTTATCCGAACAAAAAGCGGGAACATAATAGAAGAAAGAGCTAGAGAAGGAAGAAGAATATGTAAAAAATTGCTAAATGTTGTAAAGTTCGTTGTCCAAAAACCTAATATCTCTACAGGCTCTCCTCTTCCAAATGAAGGAAAAAGATTAAGCTGAATAGAGAACACATAAATGAGAAACATAGACGTAAGAAATACTGGTATCGATACACCAAGCATACTGATAAGCATAATGGTTTTGGAGATAAGAGAACTAGGATTACACGCAACATAGACTCCCGCAGGTATTGCAACACAGACAATAATCAACGTAGCCATACATACAAGCTCAACAGTAGCAGGAAGTCGTGAAAGTATTACATCCATAGCAGGCTCTCTATAGAAGTATGAATCACCTAAATTGCCCCGTAGCACATTGCCCACAAATACTATCCATTGCTCAAATACTGGTTTATCAAGCCCCAATTGTGTACGGAGTTCTGCTCGAGCTTCAGCACTAGCAGACATACCAAGCATATCTCGAGTAGGGTCTCCAAAAGAATATTTAACAGCAAATGCAATACAACTTACAATCACCATAACAATACAAGCTTGTATTACTCTCTTAACTATAAACGCAACCATAGCTACCTTTTTTACTCATAAGTTTACAACATATCAATCAACAATCAATTCATTATATGGAATAAAGTTTTCTGGATTTACCAATGCTCCAAGATTTTTAACACGCTTTCTTGCAGCCCAAGAAATAGGCTCTAAAAATAAAGGAATATAGGCAACATCGTCATATAAAAGATGCTCTGATTGCTTGATAAGAGAGTGTCTCTTTTGTGTATCAAGCTCTGTCTTTGCCTTTTTCAACAACGCATCATACTCTGCATTACTGTAGCGACCTGCATTATATGCTCCCAAGCCTGCTTTCTCATCATATGTCATCATGAGAAATTCACCATAGTTGAGACTATCTTTTGTATCAGTTGACCACCCAATCAATGCAATATCATAGTTTGTAGAATCATACTGTGCCCAGTATTGAGCTTTTGGAAAGAATTTTAAGGAAATCTGAACACCAATACGAGCCATCATAGCGACAAAAGATTTTACAATATCTTCATCTTTTATATATCTATCATTTGTTGCAATCATAGTGAGCTTCAATGGATTCTTTGTAGAATATCCTGCTTCAGCTAACAATTCTTTTGCTCTCTCAATATTATACACTCTAGGTTTTAGCTCGGGATCATATCCAGACATATATGGAAGTGCGAACTGAGCAATTGGCTCTGCTTGTTTTTGTAAAATACGCTCTGTAATCCCTTGAATATTAGTTCCAAGACTAAGTGCTTCACGGACTCGCTTATCTGCAAGAGGACTTCCCTTACTGCTTTTTAATGTAAATAACATAACTCTATCTGTAGGTAGAGTATAAAGCTCTATATTTTTATTCTTCTTCAGAGTCTCATAATCTTGAATTGGAACAGGAGTAATAATATCTACATCTCCACGCAAGAGTGCAGCAACACGAGTTCCCTCTTCTTTGATAGGAATGAGTTGTATTTCATCAACTTTACTCATGACGCCCCAATAAGAAGGATTCTTCTTCAATATAACACGTTTTCCTGGCTCACGTTCTGCTAAGATATATGGTCCAGTTCCAGAAACAAATTTATCTGGGTATGAAGTGCCAACTTTAGAGATATCATCTTTTGCTCTTCCTTTTTCATCTTTACCTGTGTAAAACTTACTATCCATAGGAAAAACAAATTCCATAATATTCATAGTAAGTGGATATGGTATACTTGTTTTAATACGTACAGTATGCGTCCCTGCAACTTCTGCTGTAACAACTTCAAATAAGCCCTTAAAATCGAGAGAACGCTTAATTCTGTTTATAGTCCATACAACATCTTCTGCTGTAAGAGGATTCCCACTATGAAAAGTGACTCCTTTTCGTATCTCAATAAGATATGTTGTAGGATCTACTTGTTTCCATGATGTTGCAAGCATTGGCTGTAATTTTCTATCTTGTGGAAAACGTACAAGGGGATCATACAATAAATGACTCACTGCTAGCACATGCGATGAAAGCTGTACATAGGGATCAACTGATTCAGGATCTGAAGGGGAGGCAATACGAAGCCGTACAGGTTCATTCGCATTGCTTATAGTAGATAGTGCTACTAATATAATACACATATAGATAATAATATATCGTTTCATAGTATCCCCCTTGTACGATTAAGATATAGTTCAAATAGGTTTTCTTTTATTCAATCAGATAGCAATTGCTTTTGTCAAGAAAAAATATCGTGGAGAGAGTAAATATTTCTTAAAAGAGTGGTTTTATTCACCACCCTCTTTTTATATATTATGTAATAT
>CAMWXW010000056.1 GCA_947178315.1 uncultured Desulfovibrionaceae bacterium
TGTTACAACAGGTATTATGTATGTATTAAAACTACATCACCTTGTAGATGAAAAAATACATGCTCGTTCAACTGGACCATATTCTCTTATTACGCAACAACCACTTGGAGGTAAGGCTCAATTTGGAGGTCAACGTTTAGGAGAGATGGAGGTTTGGGCACTTGAAGCATATGGTGCAGCATATCTCTTACAAGAGTTCTTAACTGTAAAATCAGATGATGTATCTGGACGTGTAAAGATGTATGAAAAAATAGTAAAAGGTAATAACTTCTTAGAAGCTGGCTTGCCTGAATCATTTAATGTTCTTGTAAAAGAGTTAATGTCTCTTGGTATCAATGTAACTTTGTATTATGAAGATGAAAAGAAAAAACACTATGGCACAGCAACGTATGTAGAGTCATTAGGAAAAGAATAATAAAGAGTATATAATAGAGGTATTATTTATGACATTAGATGAAATATTTAGTCTTCGTAATTCTAGCTCAACAAGTGGACAATCACATAACTTGCAAGCAATCCGTGTTTCAATAGCGTCACCAGAAGCAATAAGAGAGTGGTCTTATGGTGAAGTAAAGAAACCAGAAACAATAAACTATAGAACATTTAAGCCAGAGAAAGATGGATTATTCTGTGCTAAGATATTTGGTCCAGTAAAAGATTATGAATGTAACTGCGGTAAATATAAACGTATGAAGCATCGTGGTCTTGTTTGTGAAAAATGTGGAGTCGAAGTTATTGCTTCTAAAGTCCGACGTGAGCGTATGGGACATATAGAACTTGCAACTCCAGTAACTCATATATGGTTCCTTAAAACATTGCCATCTAAAATAGGTACACTTCTTAATATATCTATGTTGGATTTAGAGAAAGTACTTTATTTTGATTCATATATTGTTCTTGATCCAGGTACAACGAATTTAGAATATGCTCAAGTTCTCACAGAGGAGCATTACCATCAAGTTATAGCGCACTATGGTGAGGATTCATTAACTGTTGGTATGGGAGCAGAAGCTATAGGTATTTTATTAGAGCGTTTAGATTTAGAAAAGTTACGTATAGAATTACGTCAAGAATTCCAATCAACACGTTCTCAGACAAAGAAAAAACGTGTCATTAAACGCTTAAAAGTGGTTGAGGCATTTCTTGAGTCTAATAATAAACCTGAGTGGATGGTCATGAAAGTACTTCCTGTTATTCCACCAGAATTACGTCCTCTTGTACCTCTTGATGGTGGACGTTTTGCTACATCAGATCTCAATGATTTATATCGTCGAGTTATCAATAGAAATAATCGTCTAAAGCGACTTATGGAACTTGGTGCACCTGATATCATTATTCGTAATGAAAAACGCATGCTTCAAGAATCTGTAGATGCTCTTTTTGATAATGGTCGTAGAGGACGAGCAATTACAGGTACAAATGGAAGACCTCTGAAATCTCTTTCTGATATGATTAAAGGTAAGCAAGGACGCTTTAGACAAAATCTATTAGGAAAGCGTGTAGACTATTCAGGTCGTTCTGTTATTGTTGTAGGTCCTAAATTAAAGTTACATCAATGTGGACTTCCTAAAAAAATGGCATTAGAACTCTTCAAACCATTTATTTATTCCGAATTAGAAAAACGAGGGTATGTTGCGACTATCAAGGGTGCTAAGAAAATGGTCGATAGAGAAGAGTTGATAGTATGGGATATCTTAGAAGAAGTAGTGCGTGAATATCCTATCTTATTAAACCGAGCTCCAACACTCCATAGATTAGGTATTCAAGCATTTGAGCCTCTCTTAATAGAAGGAAAAGCAATACAGTTACACCCACTTGTCTGTTCAGCATATAATGCAGACTTCGATGGTGACCAAATGGCAGTTCATATTCCACTCTCAATTGAAGCACAAGTAGAAGCTCGTGTCTTGATGATGAGTACCAATAATATACTTTCTCCTGCAAATGGATATCCTGTTATTATTCCGTCACAAGATATCATACTTGGACTCTATTATATGACAGTAGAGCGTTCTTTTGAAAAGGGTGAAGGTATGATTTTCTGCGATCCATGGGAGGTTATCGCAGCATATAATGCTGGAGTTGTTGGTTTACATGCTCGTATTAAAGTTCGTATTGATAATGATAATGGTACTATCTATGATACAACACCAGGTAGAGTATTGATATATGAGATTTTGCCAAAACAATTCCCTTTCTCAACAGCAAATGTTGTTCTTACAAAGAAAGCAGTCGCTAATTTAGTAAGCTTAGTCTATAGAGAGGCTGGGATTAAAGCAACTGTTCTTCTATGTGATAATTTGAAAGACATAGGGTATGAATATGCAACATTGGCAGGAATAACAATAGCAGTTCAAGATTTAACAATTCCGGCTAAAAAAGAAGAGCTTGTAAAAAAAGCACAGGCAGAAGTTGATACCATTGAAGAACAATATCATACTGGTGTGATAACCAAAACAGAGCGATATAATAAAGTTGTCGATGTCTGGACAAAGGTAACTCAAGATGTCTCCTATGAGATGATACGTGAAATCTCCTATGATGTGCTTACAGATCCGAAAACAGGGAAAGAAGAAATCAATAATAGCTTTAACTCAATCTTTATGATGTCAACATCAGGAGCTAGAGGAAATCAAGATCAAATGAGACAGTTAGCAGGAATGCGTGGACTCATGGCAAAACCATCAGGGGAAATTATCGAAACTCCTATTATAGCGTCATTTAGGGAGGGATTGAGTGGTCTTGAATACTTTACCTCTACACATGGAGCGAGAAAAGGACTTGCCGATACAGCGTTAAAAACAGCAAACTCTGGATATCTAACTCGTCGTCTTGTTGATGTTGTTCAAGACGTCATTATCTCTGAGGTAGATTGTGGTAGTGTTGATGGTATAGAGATTAAGAGTTTAGTTATAGATGGCGAGGTTCAAATACCACTTGCAGATAGGATTCTTGGTAGGGTACTTTTATTCCCAATTTTTGATCCAGAAACAAAAGAGCTTCTTTTTGCAGAAAATACATTTGTTGATGAAAAAGTAGCATCTACACTACATAAACGTGGTATAGGGTCAGCTATTATTCGTTCTGCATTAACATGTCAAAGTAAGAGTGGTATTTGTGCTTATTGTTATGGTAGAGATTTAGCAAGAGGAGATATCGTCAATATTGGTGAAACAGTGGGAATTATCGCTGCACAGTCAATTGGAGAACCCGGAACACAGTTAACAATGAGAACATTCCATATAGGTGGAACAGCATCACGTGAGATTGAGCGTTCTCGTATTGAAGCACAAAATTCCGGTAGAGTTTCTCTCTCTCGCCTAAAATCTGTTGAAAATAGAGATGGACAGCGTATTGTTATAGGTAAGAGTGCTATCTTGAGCATCGTTGATGAACAAGGAAGAGAGCGTGAGCATTATACCTTGTTAAATGGCGCTCATCTTAATGTAAATGATGGTGATATAGTTGAGAAAGGAACACTCTTGACTGAATGGGATCCTTTCAGTGAACCTTTCGTTGCTGAGGCAGATGGAGTTATTCGCTTTGACGATTTAATTGATGGTAGAACATATCAAGAGCGTGTAGATGATGAAACTGGAGTGGTAGCACGTACGATTATAGAATATCGTTCAACAACCTATAAACCAGCTATCTCGATTGTAAATGCTAAGGGTGATGTCTGTGTAAAAATGGATTCTGATGTTCCAGCAACATACTCATTGCCTATGGGTACATTGATAACAGTGAAAGATGGAGATGCAGTAAAAGCTGGAGATGTGTTTGCACGTAAACCACGGGAATCTTCAAAAACAAAAGATATCGTTGGAGGTCTTCCTCGTGTTGCTGAATTGTTTGAGGTTCGTAAACCAAAAGATATCGCTGTTGTCGCAGATATCTCTGGAACAGTAACCTTTGCTGGAGAGACAAAAGGAAGACGTCGTATCTGTATTGTATCAGAGAATGGAGAAAGCCGTGAATATCTGGTACTTAAAGGAAAACATATCACTGTATCAGAAGGTGATTTTGTAGAAGCTGGAGAACCATTAACAGAAGGTATTCCAGAATTGCATGATGTTCTTCGTACAAAAGGAGAAAAATTCCTTGCACGATATCTTGTTGATGAAATTCAAGATGTGTATCGTTTTCAAGGTGTTTCTATTGATGATAAGCACATTGAGGTTATTGTTCGTCAGATGCTCAAGAAAGTATCTGTAATAGAAACAGGGGATACGTCCTTCTTAGTTGGAGAGCAAGTAGATAAAATCGTCTTCCAAGAAGAAAATGAACGTGTTCTTAAAGAAGGGTTACAACCAGCGACTGCTGAACCACTCGTTCTTGGTATTACACAAGCTTCACTTACAACATCATCATTTATATCTGCAGCATCGTTCCAGGAAACAACTAAAGTATTAACAAGTGCTGTATTGCAAAGTAAGATAGATAGATTGCATGGCTTAAAAGAAAATGTCATCGTTGGTAGATTATTACCCGCCGGGACTGGATATAGAAAATATGTAGCAAATGATATCGAAGTTGCTGTAGAAGAGAAAGATGTATTTGTAAAACTATCTCCTCTTCATAATATATAATTCTACATAAAAAGAGAAAAGTGCATTGAAGAGAATTCGAATCCACCATATACTTGAGTCATTACGAAAGAATTGGGAATTCTCTTTGGCACTTTTTTTATTTCTTCTTATTGCTATTAGTATATGGGTTGAGTTTACATTCTTTAAGTTCAATCTCTATTCATTTCTTTTCGTTGTTAATTTTAATCTTCTTCTTCTTTTTATAACACTATATATTGTTGCTAAACGTCTCTTTAGACTTGTTGTAGAGAGGAAACGTAAGATATTTGGTTCTCATCTTCGTTCTCGTCTTGTCGCAGCATTTGTGCTTACCTCACTTATTCCAGGTATATTTATCTTTATTATAT
>CAMWXW010000057.1 GCA_947178315.1 uncultured Desulfovibrionaceae bacterium
ATAGAGTATATTTTATAGCTTGAAATCTCATTTATGGCAAGCATTGATGAGAGATGATACTCTATTGTATGATATATGGAATACTGCTTTTGTATAGAATATATAAAGATGGTGCTATGAAAAACTGTGAGAAGATAGAAAGGATAGTATATTTATTGACTAACAAGAAAGAAGATACACATCACTGTGTTCTAGTACATAAAATATAGAGATAGTATCAATAGAGACGTTGTTATGAGAGCTAGTGTAATAAAACAGGTCTCTATCTATATAGAAGTGAATGATAGAGACACTGCATAGAAAGGACGTTCTATTCAGCAGAAATAGCGTCAGTCTCTTTAGAAGTAGCTTTGCTATCCTCTGCTTTGAGGTTGAGCAAAAAAGTAGCTTTATCTCCTTCGTATTTAGGATTTACTATCTGTATAGCACGGCGTTTATTCATATTGATAATCATTGGTGCTAATAGGAAAAGATGACTTGCCTCTGGATATCCTTCTGGTATGGTAAGGATAGTGAGAAAAATGATATCGTTTTTATCATTTGCTTGTAAAAGATTACAATCTTTATCAGATAGCTCAAAAGAATAGTCATTCATAAAAAGAAGGGGATTGGTTAAGAGAAAACAAACATTTTCGTCTTGTAATGATTGTAACACGAGAAATGGTGTCTCTTCATCTATTGTTAAGAGAGCAAACTGTGTTTTATCTTGAGAACCAATGATGCCTTCTGGGAAAAGAATAACATCTTCTGCTGGAATCACACAATTACCAAAACGGCTTTTTACTTCTATGCCTTTTTCGTTTTTTTCCATAATACTTTTACTCCTTCATAGTCATTTCTATTCATATTTTGTGCCATTCTGTTATGCTCTATGATAGCTAAATAGACCTCTTCTCGTAAAACTGGGATATTTTTATCGCACTCGAAGCCTATTTTCACGGTATTAGAGGTGATATTGAGAATGACAACTTTGATGTTATTTTGTATGATGACGGCCTCATTTTCTTTACGTGTTAATACAAGCATGGTATTTCCTAGAGGTAATTGATGAGATTCATAGAGTGTATACGTGAAAACAATGACGATGCCAACTGATACTGTACCTCTAAAGCCCGTTCTCTTTCAAGAAGCTGTACAGGATCGACGTCTTCAACATCGCTCCGAGCTTTTTTAGAGACATCGGTAGAATTAGTAACCATCTCTTTTGCAAGAGAGAGTCTATTAAGCCTTCCTCCAAGCGTCGCTTGATAATTGACAATGGTTGCAATAGATTGATTCATAGGGGCGAGCATATTAGATATAGCTGTCCTATCATGACTTTCTATTGCTGCAATCACTTTTCCAAGCGTCTCAAAGGCGTTGGTATTATCTGTAAGTGGGACGTCTGCATTTGTAGAGGAAGGGTCAATTCTTCCTCCAAAGATAAGACCTCCTACACCACTGGATTCCATGAGTTGTCCTTCCATGATCTCTATTTTGAATGTATCATTTGTATCAAGAGTTCCAGTATAGATAATAGCAGGACGGATAGTGATAGTTTCTCCATCATAGGTTGTTGGTGGAGTCGTGTTTGGTAGCGAGAGACTAACACCATCTCCGAGATCAAGCGTTGTTCCATTTGCTGGCAAGGTAACGGTTGTTTTTGTGCCATCTGTATGTACTATAGAAAAGGTTTGATCTGTAGTGCTTGGTATTTGAACATTCCCAGTAGGAGCTTCTAATACAATGGTTTTGGAAGGATTCCCTTGAGCTGTTATTCCACCGATTGTACTATCAACAGCAATTCCTTCTTTATATGGGGGCTCACTAAAACTTGCTCCTCCAAAGATATAGTCACCATTAAAGCTATTATTTGCTGCACTCATGAGTTGCTTCATTGTTTGACGAAGTTCATATGCAATAGTATCAAGCTGTTCTGGAGTTGTTGTTCCATTTGCTGCCTCTTCAAGAAGCACTGCTGCAGAATCCATTGCTTTTTTAATCTCACTTACACTTACATTTTGTCTCTGTAGCCATGATGTCGCTACTGCATTGTTTTCTAAATAGCGATCATTTTGTTGTATCTGCTTATCGTATCTTCGTGCTATTGAATAGCTAATAGGTCCATCAGATGGACGGTTGATACGCAGTCCTGAATTTCCTTGTTCAATAATGGAAAGCATCTTATTTGTCACACTTGTAACGCCATTTAGTGACATATAGTTTAACATTTGATTCGTAACTCTCATAGAACCTCCTATACTACAGAAAGAAGACTATCTAACATAGTCCGAGCTGTATCGATGAGTTTTGTACCTGTAATATAAAGATTTTGCATCTCCATAGAGAACATGAGTTCCTCTTCTTCACTTACTCCAGATTCCGATTGTCCTTTTGCATACCAAAACCCAGCTTGTGTTTTATGATAATCTCCTTGAAATTGACTTGAAGCGATATCAGCACCAACACGTGATGCAGTAGCTGTATAGTATTCAAAGAGCGTATTTTTAGTGATATTTCCAAAGGCATCTGTGATAGCTATAGTCTCATTCTGTAGTCCAGAGATAGCAAGAGCAAGACTATTATCTCCTATCTTGATAGAGCCATCGATGACTTTTCCTGTATTGACTAAACTTGGATTGCGTACAAGTGTGGGATTGACGCCAATAGTTATAGCATCACTTCCTGTGAAGAAGGTATTGAGTCCAAGAGCTGTGAGTACGCCTGTAGTGTCTTCACCGAAGGCAAAGGAAGCACCATTTGCTCCTGTTATATCAAGCGTTCCACTAGAAGAGATACTTGCTTTGATATTCTGAAGCTTATTGATAGAATCACGTAGAGTTTCAAGAGAGTCCTTTGCTGGATCAAATTGTATTGTATGAGGAATAAGTTTCCCTGTTGCATCTTGTTCATAGAGAGTGAATGAACCTGCTTGTAATCTATCACCATAGGGGAGTTGTGCTTGTGTTGTTCCAAGAGCTACGGTTGTATCCTGTACTTGCTGTGTTCCTGATATAGTTGTCATTGTGGCACTTGCGCCTTGAGAATATATTCTGTTTACATTCCATATAAGTTCTTTAGCAAAGGTATCAAGTTGATTTTTATATGTTCCAGCATTTCCGTCCTTAAATGCAAAGAGTCCTCCAAGTGAGCCTCCGGTAACACGTGAGGTATTCTCTGTTCCATCTGCGTATGTTTGGGGAGTTATATTGATGAGAGATGATGTTGTAGAACTCCAAAAGAGTCCAAGTTTAGGCACAATAGTAAAGGAATCTCCAGTTGAAAGCGCACCTTTTCCTGCATCGAACCAGAGTTCAAGTTCTCCAGCTTTGATAGGAGTAGTGGGATCAGATGTTGTTGTAAAGACTGTATCCCCTGTTGCAGGATTAGTAATCCATGTTTTACCGCCATCGATAGATATTCTAATTTGTGCTGTCCCTATAGCTCCACCTTGCACTGTTTCTATTTTGTATTCATGAGCAGAAGAACCAGTAAAATTAACACTTCCTGTGTATGTAGAATTTGCTATGAGGTCGGAAGAAACCACATTACTTTTAAGTTCTAATGAATAAGCACTATCTCCACTTACAAGAGTATATCCTGATTTTGTCGTAAGAGTATAGGTATCTTCACTACTGTTTACGATGCTTACATCTATGTATTGAGCAAGCTCTCTTGTAAGAGAATCTCGTTTATCAAGAAGAGTGAAATTATTGCCTGAATTTGTAGAAATCAATCTATTGAGAGAAGCAATTTCATCAAGTATGCTATTTACTTTACGTACATCGGATTCTATATGTGAGCGTGCATCATCTTGTTCTTTCATGATGCTTGTATATGTATTTTGTATGAGCTGGGAGAGTGTTTTTGCAACTTCTATGACCTCTACTTTAGAGCCTGTACTACTAGGATTTGTAGAAAGTCCACTCCAGCTTGTAAAAAACTGAGTCAGAGTTTTTCCTATACCATCTCGTTCTCCACTTTCATTGAAGAGGCTTTGTATATTGGTGAGGAGTTGATTTTGTGTTGTCCAGCGATATTGACTCGTGGCTTCACTGATAAAGCTACGTTCTGTGTATTGATTGTATGCACGAGTAAAGCGAGCACTTACTCCATTCTGTTTTGCAATGAGTGTTGTTGTAACTCTATGATAGTTTGGATCATTCATTCCAGCTGTATTTTGTCCAACAGCCATCTGTGCTGCAGAAGCCGTATTGATAATGGAGTTAGCAGTTTGTAGTAATGATGTGATAGACATTATAATCTCCCTTCAAGTAATGTTCCTTGCACGATAGTTTTTTGTAATGCACCAGAGGGCATATATCCTTGCATAACATGTGTTGCCATTGCTTCCTGTATAAAAGCGATATTTTTTCTACACTGTTCAATCATTCCTAAAGCAAGAGCCTTATTATATTGGGCTTGTTCTTTACACATGTCTTCTTGGCACTGTATGATTTGAGCTAGAGAGAGAATTTGTTCAGCGTGTTCTTTTGGTAGAGTTTTACAATATTGTGTGAGCGAAGTGCCTAATTTGTGTATCATAGCTTTTCTATCATCTTCTATTTTTTGTATACAGTCCTGCATAGCAAAACTTATTTCAGCAAGAGGCTCTGGTTTGCCTGCAATCAATAGTTGGTATTCCTCTTTCATGTATTCCATTAGCTTCAATAAAGCGATATTTTGCTTTTCTAATACTTCAATAATGTAGTCCATTATTTTCTCCTACAGGCTAAAATTTCTCTCTCATATTATTTAAGAGCAAATACTATGCACAATCGAATATCTGTGCTATAAAGGAGTATGATGCAGGATATATATACATGAGCATATAGGTAGAGAAACAAGAAGAAGCGCTTGATAGCGTTAGAATAAAGTTGAATTGTTCTATATAATTGCTGTCACTTATAAACATCTCCGAGCCCACGAG
>CAMWXW010000058.1 GCA_947178315.1 uncultured Desulfovibrionaceae bacterium
ATACTACAGAGAGGAATTTCTCTCATTTATAAATCATATAGTAAAAGAAGGGAATAAAAACTAATTAGTATATTATAAACAGATATCTATCGTACGAAACCCTAGATATTCTTTTGACAAAAGGATAATAGCAGATTCTAATATATCTTAGAAAGAAGAAAATGTAGTATTAAGTAATACGTGATGAGAGAATAATACGGACATCTTCTATAAAGTGAGGCAATGTATTTTTCCAATCATTCGTCTGTAATATATGGGTGAGTTGTATATTAAGTGTATTCCACTCTGCAGATGAGAGAGTCTGTTTAAGGAGAGGAGGGTAGATGATATATCCTTTTTTATATGAAGGTTGTATTACAAAGGCTAACGTAGTGTCTTCATAGTGGAGTATGTGAGTATCGTCTTCAAAAAGCAATCGTGTTTGTATCCCTAACTCTGTTGTAAATGTCCGTAGAAGAGCTGTATATGACTGTTCTTGCTCTGTAGTGAGAAATTCATGTGCATAGGGTATATAGGTGTTTGTCATAATAGCAGATAGCTGACGCTTACTATTTGACCAAAATGCAATAGTAACAATTCCAACGATACAAGAGAGGAGAAGATAACGAATAACAGGATTTCTTTTTTGTATAGATATATTCACAAAGAGAAGTATACAAGATATATACCAAGAGTATAGCTTCACATTGATGATGCTATACTTTTGGTAGGCATATATATTTATTTATGAGAGACCATTTGTATGTGTATCTGTTTGTATCTGTACATCCATAAGGATATCTCCAAGTGAGCGTTCTACACTTACAGAAGCAATCTCTGAACTAGGTTGGGTACTCTCTACAGGTGGAGTGAATAGAGCTATACTATCAAGAGTAGCATTGGAATCAGAAGAGTTTGTTGTCAACGCAGTATGTGATTCAGAAGAGAGAACTTCATGTAATTGTAGTGTAGTTTCTGTGTGTCCTTCTGTTGTACTTTCTGATTGTTGTGTACTAGTGATGAGTTCAATTTTATTGAAGTCAAGAATCTCTTCACTTTGTTCTTCTTGCTCTTGAGATTCAATGTTCTTTTCTACAGTATTTACTGGTGCAGCTGGAAGAGTCATTCCTCTATTGAGTTGTATAGGTTGTGAAGGAGCTGATAGTGATTGTATAGAACTCTCAGTTTGTATAGATTCTATAGTTGTATGTTCAATGCTATTGTCCTCTGTGTCATCACTTGTGCTTGAACTCATGTTATCTGTTTCAAAATAAGGCTCACTACTATCTTCATTATCCTCTTGTATAGTGCGTAATGAACTAGAAGAGCGAAACTCTTGTCCTGTAATGACTTTGTCTAATTCATTGATATTTCCATCTTGTATAACAGTTGATGTATATTTGCTTACATCATATTGTTTTGTATTAACCATATCTTTAACACTCATGTTGTTGAAGTAAAGATTATCTGCAAAGTGTTCTGGGACAAGAACAACATTACCTTCTTTACCAAATGTAACAGCATATACTGTTACTCCCTTGAGTGTCATAGTAGCACAAATAGCTGCTTTTCCATCTAATCCGGTTACATTTACTCTACCGTTGAAGTCTGTAGCACCGGAGAGAAATACTTGATTTGAGTTCAGTAAGGTATTGCCGAGTTTAAGAGTAACAAAGTTATCTCCTCCACTAGCCATTTGTGCGAGTGAGCTTGCAGAGAGATTATATGTACCACCTTGAGTAGAGCTATAATAAATAGCTTCTGCTTCAGAAACAGAGAATTTATCAAGTGATACGCTAGAATTATCAATAGCTATAACATCTCCTTTTCCAGAGCCAAACTTTATACTACCGGTATAGTCTCCAGAGATGACAACTTTATCTGAACCCAAGCCAGTGGAAATTTGGCTATTACCACCAGAGAGATAAAATGTATCATTTCCATCGTGTGAATCTATTTTGATAGAGCCACCGGATACTTCAATGCGATTGTTACCATGACCTGTAGTAAGATGACCAGTACCAGAAGAGATAAAGATGGAATCATTACCACTCCCTGTATTTATGGAATGATTTTGTCCTCCAGATATAGTGATAACATCGGAGCCACTCCCTCCTGTAAAACTCGTAGAACCATTCTGTACAGTAAGTGTATTATTTCCATCACCAGCATGTATTGTATGGTTTCCATTTGTAATATGTATGCTATCGTCTCCATTTCCTGCTGTTATGCTTGTGTTGCCAGCTAATGAAAGCGTATTTTTACCATCTCCTACATGGATAGTAGAATTTCCGTTTGTGATAGATATAGAATCATTTCCACTTCCAGCTGTGATATTATTATTTCCATTCTCGACTTGTATAACGTTATTGCCATTTCCTGCTTCTATTTTGTTTGTTCCATCTGATATAAAGATAGAATCAGCACCATCACCAGCATATACTGTATGACTTCCACTTACAATGTGTATACTATCATTTCCACTTCCAGCTGCTATGCTTGTTGTTCCAGATAGGGAGAGAGAGTTATTACCATTTCCGGTGTTGATAGTTGCATTTCCACCTCCAATCTGTATGGAATCATTTCCACTTCCAGTAGTGATATTATTGGTTCCATTTTCTGCTTGTATAGAATTTGTTCCATCTCCAGCATATATTGTGTTAATTCCACCTAGTATATGTATAGAGTCAGCACCAGCACCAGTGTACGCATGGTTTGTTCCATCAGTAAGAATAATGGTATTATTACCGCCTCCAGCATGTATTGTATCATTTCCTATACCGGAGTAAATGAGGTTATTACCTCCTGTATTTGTAGTTGTTGTAGTATCTTCTTGGATATTTCCGTAGATCAAGTCACCTTGTGTTCCAGCAATAATTGTATTATTCCCAGCACCTCCTACAATTGTATTAGATGCACTATTGCTAGTGACAGTGCTATTCCATATAGGTTTATTATTAGCATCAACAGATATCGGTCCACCAAAAATAAGATCATCTCCATCACCTGCATCTATTTTATTAGAGCCTGCACTTCCTATAATAGTATCGTTTCCACTACCTGCGTTGACTATAGAACTACCAGTAGCAAGTGGATTATCAATAGATGGAATGTCGTTACCGTTGACACTTCCTCCAATAACAATTACATCTGAACCTGAACCACCAATCAGAGTATTATCTCCTGCCCCTCCAACAATGAGGTTAGAACCTGATGAGAGAGATAAATCAACACTATCAGAGGCATCAGAGCCTTGATAATAGTATGAGTTTGATGTAGCCTCGGCTATAAATGTACCAGAGACTTTATCTCTGTATTCAAGAGTAATTGTTGTCTGTACAGATTGGTTATCACTTTGATTTATCACTAATAGACCATCTCTATTTCCTGTATCTAAGGAAGGATTTTTTCCAAAATCTTCATTCCAGTAATGTAGTTGGGAAAGAATGTTTTGTAGTGTAGCTGTATCGCAAACCCCAGATTCTGAAGATATAGAAAGGGAAAGTAGATTATTGGAATCAACAGAATAGGTGATAGTGATACCATCGATGACAACACTTCCTGAAGAGGATAGAGTAATAACAGTTCCATTGGAGAGCGTAAGGGTATCTCCCTGATGCATAGTAATAGAGAGTGATACGCTTGATATACCAACTTGTGTAACGATATTTACTTCTGGTAGTAGTGCATCCTGTGATGTTATTCTATCCCACGCTCCGACATTTTTATTTGCATTTATTGTAATAGAAGGTGGAGCAATAGGAATATTAGGAGAAGTAGGTTGTGTAGCAATAGCTGAGTCATGTATTGAGTATTTTGTTAAGCTATCCTCTCTACTTGTATGACTAGCATTGAATCCTTGTAGATCAGTGTTTATTTCTGCTAATCCTAGAGCTTGTGTATACTCTATTGATTGTGCTTGAGATGCATCTCTATATTCTCCAATTCCTCCAGATTGTTGTAGGTTTTGTGCTTCTGTATTGGTAAAGAGGAGATATTCTTGTTGTTCAGTATAATCATCTATATATTCTTCTTCATATTCTGGACTTTGTCCTCTGTATGAACGCACTCGTATTCTTTGCTGAGGGATATTTCTATATGGATTAACAAAGCGTTCTTGTGGATATGGTGCATAATAATTTGTATCGAGAGAACTCATTCCTATTACTTCTCCAGCAACCTCCATGAAGTTTGAACCATACTGTATGTTTTCTGACATTGCTTGAGTAAAAGAGCTATCAATATTGTTTACAGTAGAAGGAGTAGAATATTGTTCTCTTAGTACGTCTTGTTCATTCCTTGTAAGCATAGTAGTCTGCGTTCTAGGGTAATTCATCTCCATTGCTTCATCGAGAGAAGGTTCTTGATATACTCTTGTTGTTCCACGCATAGCAGGACCCCCAGCAGGAGCAATGTCTAGTCTATTATCAAATGACTGTGGGCGTGAAGATGTTCCTGTAGATGCGTTAAAATGACTTTCAGGAGTGCTGTGTGTCGCACTAGAGTATGATGAAGGTGTTTCAAGATAGTTTGTAGCGGCTTGTATAGGATTCTCCATGCTTTCTTGAATAAAGGATTGAGTAGTATATGAAGAACCATCTGCAAAACCTACAAAGGCATTTGAAGAGAAAAAGTTATATAAGGTTAATGCACTTCCATCATTGAATTCTATGATAAGAGTTGAGCCTTGTTGATGAAATGTTGCTTCTTCTTCAGAGAAAAGAAATTGAATATCTTGTTCATTTTTGACATTATAGGAAACGCTTACTCCGGATATGAGAGGCTTTGAAATTTTTGCCATTGTTTTTCCCCCTTATAAGACAGCTATTCTTCTTCCTATCGACGTTTTCAATACTCGACTTAATATATACGCATAATAGCTGTGTCTTATAAAAATCTACGAGCCCACGAGACAAGAGGCAATGTGG
>CAMWXW010000059.1 GCA_947178315.1 uncultured Desulfovibrionaceae bacterium
AAATACAAGTTCTATATTATACTGTTTTGCTACCTGCAACATGGCTATAAAATGTGATAGATGTCCATGTACTCCTGAACAAGATAAGAGTCCCATACAGTGAAGCTTACCACCATGCTCTTTTATTTTATGTATTGCTTCTGATAGTGCTGGTAAAGTAAAAAAAGCGTTTGTTTCTATACTCTCCTCTATAGCAACAAATGCTTGATTGATAACTCTTCCAGAACCTATCGTTAAGTGTCCGACTTCAGAATTCCCCATATACCCTTCAGGTAGTCCGACAGCTCGTCCTGAACATTTGAGTTCTGCTGTTCTTGATGTATCAAGCAATGATTGTAATATAGGCATCTCAGTATACTGTATAATGCTCTCCTCTTTTTCCTTTCCCACAGGAATTCCAAATCCATCAATAATCAATAGTACTAACGGAGTGATACGCATATTATCTCCCATAATCTCACTTTAATAAATACGACCTTCTATCTTTGTATTATACCAGAACATACTGTTATATAGATACTATAAAAATATATTATGGATATGTAATACCTTCTACATCCCATAAATGCTCTATACCATATAATGAACGCTCTTCTTCTTTGAAAATATGAATAATGATATCATTGAGATCAACTAAAATCCATGTACCATTTGTATATCCTTCCATTCGTAGATATTCATAACCATGCTGTCCGGAATAGTCGAGTATACCGTTTGCAAGACTTTGAGCATGTCGTGTTGACATCGCTGTTACAATAATTACTGCATCAAAACTTTTATATTTTTTTTGTAGATCAAGTAAAATTATATCTTTGCCTTTTTTATCATCGAGTAACTGTGCATATTCATGTACTCGTCGTTCTATATCTGTCACCATTGTATTCATTGTTATTCCTTATAGAGCGTACTGTAGCACATTCAATATGCTATTGCAATAGACTCGTATCTTCTAGTCTTCCAACACAAGAATAGTATACTCTTACTTTTGCGAACGAAGAACATCTAACGAAAGTAGTCTTTCTTGAACAGCAAGACGATGCTCTTCTAACTCTTCTTCTGAAAGCCGTTTAGGAATATAATATGGCTCTCCATAGAGTATACGGACTGTAGCAAACGGAAGAGGTATTTTTTGACAATCCCATGCTTTATACAATATGCTTACAGGGCTTGCTAAAAAACGCATAGTAACAATAGGCATTTGTAGTATACTTGCAAGATAAATAATACCCGGCTTTACAACACGTGCAGGGCCACGAGGACCATCAACAGCAATACTCACCATATTGTTCATATTCTGCTTCATACGCTTTTTTATTTCACGTATAGCTTCAAAGCCTCCTTTTGAACTCGAACCTCTAATTGTCTCTATACCATACGCTGCACACATTGCTTCAACGAGATTTCCATCTCTACTGGGACTTGTTAACGCAACAGCATGGACAGGAACAGAGTAACATATTCGAGAACGAGGAATAGGTATTACTTCATCATGCCAAAACGCTGCCAAAAAAGGAATATTATTACGTAAGAGAGAATCTGGTATTTCTTGATTGACAGGTTTATAACGCAATGTCCATAGGAATACTTTATAAAAACGTTGTAACCATCTAAGTTGCTTTTCTGATACCTTCATTCCTAGAATCCTTACTCCATGAAATCATCATGTTGTGATTCAAATTGTAATGTATATAATTTTTGATATAAAGGAGATGTTGCAAGTAACTCCCTATGTGTACCTCTTTCAAGAACTCTTCCTTTATCCATTACTAAAATCATATCTGCACGCAAGATAGTAGAAAGTCTGTGAGCAATAACTATACTTGTTCTATTATACAAGAGATTATCCAAAGCTTTTTGAATAATTGCTTCGGACTCAGAATCAAGGGCGCTTGTCGCTTCATCTAGTATTAAAATAGGTGCATCTTTGAACAAAGCACGTGCTATGGTTATACGTTGTCGTTGTCCACCAGAAAGCCGTGAGCCTCCATCACCAACAGTAGTATCATATCCTTGAGGAAGCTCTAAAATAAAGTCATGACAATATGCCATTTTTGCAATCTCATAGACTTTTTCCATATCAATAGCTCCCTCAACACCATAGGCTATATTCTCAGCAACACTTCTATTAAAAAGATAGGTATTTTGAGAAACGAGTGCAATATTCCTACGCAATGAGTGCAACGTATATTCTTCTATTGGGGTATCGTTGATAGAGATAATACCTTGTGTATGTGTATAAAAACGTGGTAGCAAATTAACAAGCGTTGTCTTACCAGCTCCACTCGGACCAACTAATGCAATGCGTTGTCCATGCTCAACAGTAAAGGATACATCATCAACTGCATTAGTACCTCCAGATATATATGCTTTTGAGACATGTTGATAACGTATAGATACAACGGGAGGAATGAGTTCAATATCTCCACCCTCTTCTACCTTCTCTGTATCACTATCAAGCAATCCATAGACACGCTCAGCAGAAACAAATGCTCCTTGTAAAATAGCACTATAAAGCATAATAGACTTAACAGGATCATACATCATCATAACGGCAACAAGAAAGGCAAAGAATGAACCAGATGTCATATTCCCTTGGATAACTTCATAGCCACCAATAAAAATAGTGATAGCTATACCAACAGAACCAATAAGCTCCATAACAGGTGAGGCAAGTTCTGAAACTCTTGTATGTCGAAGACTTGTTTCTAAAATATCTCTATTATTCTTTACAAAGCGTTGCTCTTCATATTTCTCTGTAGAAAATGCCTTAATAACGCTAATACCACTAAACGTTTCCTGTAATTGAGAGGTAACTATTGCATTCAGATTGATAGTACGCTCATTAAATTTACGAAGTCGTCTACTAAAAATAATAAGAGGATAAAATGCTATAGGGAGAGCAAGAATAGAATAGATTGAAAGAGCTGGACTTTGCCATATCACAGTAAAAATAAGTCCAATAATAGTAAAGATTTGTCGTATCATCATAACCACAGAAGGAATACTACTACGCATACTCCCAACATCATTCATAACACGGGACATCATCTCACCAATACTACTCCCTATATGATATGATGAAGGTAAATGCACTATCTTATTGTATACCAACATACGTAAATCTTCGATAACACGAAGTCCAGCATACGTCATGCAATAATTCTGTAAATATCTCCCTATTCCTTTTACGAGTGTTGCAGCAATAAATGCAAATGGAAGCAGATATAAATAGAATTCATTCTTCCCTAAAAAAATATCATCAAGGGCTGGCTTAACTAAATATGTTGTAGCCATTGTTGCTCCAGCAACAAGAAGACCGGCAAGAAATGAGATAGTCAACGAGTATCTATATGGTGCAAACAGCTTATACATTCTCTTCAAGAGATAGAGATTTTTATGTATTACTTGTTTTTTAGAATTCATGCGTATCCTTACATTATATAGATGAAAATACTACAATGCAATCATGCTAAAGAGCAATAGATATCGTATATCCTTAAGAATATTGAACTCTATTGCATTCATGATACCACAAAGGGACAAAAGCTACAAGATTGCACACTCATGCATCAAATAATTTTGTACATAGTCTTTTACACCATCTTCTAGTGATGTAAAAGAAAACGTATTTTGTGTAACATTCATAAAGTGACTTGTGTCTGCTTTGGTATAATACTGATACTTCTCTTTAAGATATTCTGGCATATCGATATATTCTATTACGCATTCCTTGTCAAGTGCTGTATAAACTGCTTTTATAAGATCATTCCATGTACGAGCAGTACCTGTACCGATATTAAATATACCATTCCAAGAAGGCTGTTGTAAAAATGTATATAAAATATGGACTATATCTTTTATATAGATAAAGTCTCTCATCTGCTCACCATCTTTATATTCAGGCTTATAGGATTTAAATAATCTACTTGGCTTGCCGTCCATGATATCAAGAAATGTCTTTAGTACAACGCTACGCATATCTTCTTTATGATACTCATTAGGACCATAGACATTGAAGAACTTAAAACTTGCAATACTTTGCTCATATCCATGCTCTAACGTCCACATATCAAAGAGTTGTTTAGAGAATCCGTACATATTAAGAGGACGTAATGAGTAGATAGTCTCTATATCATCATCAAAGCCCTGTGTACCATCTCCATACGTTGCTGCACTACTTGCATTAAGAAAACGGATTCCATGTTCAAGTGCGTACGTACAGATTTTAATTGTATAATGAAGATTGTTTTCCATTAAGTAATCTGCATCTCTCTCTGTTGTAGCAGAGCATGCTCCTAGATGTATTATGCCTTTAATATTCCTAAATTTATTATCATACAACATGTCTAAAAATACAGATTTGTGATAATAGTTAGAGAAACGTCGACCAACTAAATTCTTCCACTTCTCAGTAGTTCCAAGATTATCTACTACGATGATATCATAAATGCCATGACGATTTAATTCCCATACCAGAGCACTTCCTATAAAACCAGCACCACCTGTAACAATATACATAGCTACCTCTTGATAAATCCTTAAAATATAAAGCAGTATACTACTAATAGCACATAATTGCAAATCACATAAATAAAATACAATACAGAGAATAAACTATAGAGCAATCAATGCTATATAAGGATATTCTCAATAAAAAATTTTTTATCGAATGTAGACTTGATAAATCACCTCTTCAAGAATAATAATACGGGATATCATATTATAATAATTGAGATAATTATTATCATAACTCTATAGATTTTATAAGTTATCACGATAAACACTCATGAAACGTCATGACGCTCTTCATTAAGAAGAGTGGTAAAAATCACGGAGGATTACATGCCAGTATTTAGTTTAAATTATAATAAACAAGGATTAACAGCTAACAAAGCAT
>CAMWXW010000060.1 GCA_947178315.1 uncultured Desulfovibrionaceae bacterium
TTCTTACATCTTCAAATGCGACAGTGCTTCGTGGAGCGATAATATAATTGGTATGTTGTAAGATATTCTCTCCTTGCTCCCAAGAAGCTATAGTAAGAAAATCAGCACTTCCACAAATAAAAAATTGCTCACTGTAAGGAAAACTTCGAGTAAAATATTGAAGTGTGCGAAAAGTATATGATGGTATTGTTAACTCTGATTCAATTGTTGAAAGAAAAATAGACTCCTCATGAGCTAGCTTTGATTGAATATGAGAACACCGTTCATCAAAAGGAAGAATAATAGCATTATCTTTATGAGGAGCAAATCCTGTTGGTATACAGTATATTACATCAAGAGAACCAAGCTCTTTAGCTCTACGCATAATTTGGATATGACCTACATGAATAGGATTAAATGTTCCACCAAATAAACCAATACGAGTATATTTTTTCCTCATGAGACATCTTAGCATACGAACTAAAGAGTATCAAGCACTATTTATTTTCTCTTTAGTACACACTAAAAAGATTTTCTATAAGCTTCTTACAAGTGAGTAGACTTACTAAGTATAATAATTGAACTCTCAAAAATAAAAATCATACATGAATAAATCTTCCATTATCCCAAACGACTCCTAAATGATATTGAACATACTCATCAATAAGAGTACATGCTTGTTGTATGCTCTGCTTATTATAAGGAATAGATTTCCAATAAATTGGTGAAAATGAAAGAATATACTGCAAAACATAAAGAATTTCTTTATCTCGAATACGTAATGCAGATGAAAGAGGAGAGCAAGAATGACACAACACACCCCCTTTTTCTATAGAAAAGAAAGGAAGAGCAATAGTATCAATATGACGAGAACATACAACGCATGAATATAAACTAGGGGTATAACCTAAGAGAGCCACAAGAGAAAATCTAAAGAAAAAAGGGATAGCAAATAGAATATCTTCTCTATCTGAACATGCTTGAAGTAAGTCATAAAACAACGTATACACGCCAGAAGTATAACTCCATGCCCTGCATGCCACTTGTAAAAATAATGCACAGTTTTGGACTACTCCATATTTCATAGTATCATGTAAGAACTCTTTTGAACTAGCAATAAGACTTGCTTCTTGAAGTGTGAGATATCCTCGCTTCATACTTTTTTGCACTGTGCATAATGCAATCGTAAATTTATCTAAACAACCTATAAAACGTCTTCTACTTTTTGCTCCACCAAAAGCATATACTGTAAGAAAACCACGCTCTTTAGAGAGTGCATGTAAAGAGATATCATGCTCTCTAAAAAGTCGGGTTTTCAATATACATAATGGTTCAGTAAAATTATTCATTAGCTGAAAATGTATATGTCTTTACTTTACCTTTTCCACCAAGATTTTTCATAGTTTTGCTTCCAAAGTATAGCTCTGCTGCAGAGAGATCTCCTATAGTAACAGTAAGAGTTCCTGTAAATTCTACTGTATGAGTTTGACCTTGTTGTAAAGTAAAATCTTTTTGTTTTCCATTATATTTTAATGCAACCCAAACCTCTCCAGTTGCAACTATTCGTAGAGAAGCTTGTTTTGGCTCTTCTTTCACCACTGTAGTAGATTCAACAGGAGTTTCTTCCTTAGTCGTAGAATTTGCTTCTACAACTTCACTCTCTTTTTGAGTAGATTCATCTTTCTTTTTAGATTCAGTCTGCTCTACTGTTGTTTGAGCAGATTTTGAGACTGTATTTTTCTGTGTAGCTGTTGTTTTCTGTGATTTAGTTTTTTCTTCCTTAACTACTTCAGGCTTTGGAGCAACCTTCTCTTCAGCAGGAGGAGATACTGGTTCTTCTTCTTGTTTAAGAGGAGGTGTCTCTTGAACTGATGGTACACTCTCCACAGGTATTTGCGGAGTAAGAGGCTCTTCTTTAACTGATTCTTTCTCACCAGAAAATATGATATAGCAACCCAATATCAATATAAGAGCAACCATACCTAAAGCAATCAATATCTTTCTATACTGAGCTCTTTTATGTGTTTTATCAACTACAGTATCAAATGTATTTTCTTCTTTGTCAGACCCCATTTGGATATTAAGCAATGGAGGTGTTGGTTCTTGTCCCCCATCAACAAACGCTGTATTGATAAATGCATCAACTATACTTTGATCTATATTCAACAATGTAGCATATGCTCTGTAGAATCCTTTTGCATAGACAGGATTAGGCAAGCGTTCTACAACAGCATTTTCCATTGCATGAACGATGTCTTTTGAAAACTTTAACTCCTCTACAACATATTCTACAGAGAGATTAAGTTCTTCTCGTTTTGTTTTGAGTAAGGAACCCATTTCTTCAAAAAATATTTGCTTATGTACTTCCACACTATGCTCCATTTACTGATATATTTTTATATCTGCCTTAGCACGTAACGATTGTATAAAATCTGCGTATTGTAATGAAAACTTAGAGTCTCGTATTTTCCCTTCTATTGTAGTATAAACATCTTCAAATGGCAAGGGGGTACCCTCTTCTTTTTTCCGTACATATACCACGAAATATTCATTATCTACGTGTAAAGGACCAATAATATCTCCTTGATTTGCATCACTGATAGCAGTTTGCCATTCAGAAGAGAGTTCACTGAACATGAGATCTTCCAATTCTCCAACACTTGCAGAACCATAGCGTTCCGAGTAGGCTTTTTGAAGAGATGCAAATGACGTACTACGTGAACGTCCTTGAGTAAATACACGTTCTGCTTCACGCTCTGTTGGAAGCTTAATAAAAAGAACAGAATATACTGTATCTGTCTTAAACATATCTGAGTGTTCTTTATAGTAAGTTTCTATTTCTTGTGCAGTAACAACAATTTTTCTAAATACAAATGTTGCAATCATACGTTGCTGGAGAAGATTATTGCGCAAATTTTTCTTAAACATATCAACACTATTACCTTGTAGACGAATCTGTTGTTCCAAAACATCAACAGAAGTATTATTTTCTCGAGCAATTCGTCGCATTTCAGAGTCAAGATCTTGTTCAGTAATCTTGAGATTATATTTATCTGCTTCTTGACGTATTAAAATAGCATTTATTATTTCATTCAGTGCAGTTTCTTCTAGCCTTTTAATACGGATATCATTTTTATCTGATAGGACAAGATTTGCTTCTTGTAATTGTGGATACATTGCAACAAGAACATCATAATATGTGATTGGCTCACCTGCAACAGAGGCAACTATTTTATTCACAGCTTCTTGTGCATTTAGGCTTCTTGTAACAAGCAAAGACATATACAAAAAGAAAAGAGGTAAAATCAATATAGAGACTCGCAATATATGCTTCTTGTACTTATTACTGTGTGCTTTCTTTTCCATTAGTTATATTCTCATTTGGCAAGTTTGTTGGGATTTTCACCTCTTGCTTTTCTTCTGCCTTATTTATACTATATACTGAGGTACGTATTCCATCTCCAAGCATTTCATCAATAGCATTCTTAAATTCATCTACAACTTGTATGGAAGACCGTTTAAGAATCCCTTCTACTGCTGTAGCATACAACGCTTTTGCTTTACTTTCTATAACATAATTTTGTGCCATATTCCATGCTTCTTCAAGAGAAAGTTTACTTTGCTTTACTCTATTTTCAACAAAGATTGCAGAATAAATACCACCTCTTTCTTCTATAGCTGTTGCCTTCTTTAATCCTATCTTAGTGACCTCATCTATGTGATAAAAAGGGATATTAGAAAAGTCTGCTGAAATCTTCTCAATAGTAAGAGGCTCAAATTCTGTAGCAACACGTTCTTTAGAAACTCCCTTCTCCAAAGCCTCTATCGCCTTCTCAAGAACGTCTTTATCCTTAGACGTAAGAAGAAGTCCAGAAATTTTATAATCAACAACAAATAAAGATGGATTAGAATCATAAAAAGCTTGTATTTCTCCACTATTTGCTGAAACATCATTTGATAAAATATGCTTTATATAAAGATTTTCTATTACACCAGCCCGTATTTGTTTTTTCCAACTATCAAAATCGATATATCGTTCTGCAAGCATTTGAGAAAACTCTTCATCAGAATACCCACGTTGAATATCTTGTACAGCTTGCTCTACCATATCATCTGAGAGTTCTATTTTATTCTTATTTAGCTCTTGCTCGACTGCTAACTCTACAATCATCTCAAGCAATGTTTCTGTATACTCCCTATGCAAAGAATCAATTGGTGGTGTCGTAAACTCACTGATATGCATAGTTTGTATATCATATCTATTACGTAACTCATTTAATGTGATATATGAACCATTCACAACAGCAACAATCCCACTTGGTGTAGTCTGGTTTGAACATGATATTATGATAAAGCTTAATATATATATAATATAGTTCTTCATATATCCTCATTATTATACCAATACATAACGATATCCCCTGCTATTATGATGCAAAGCTATATCTCATTTATAGTATATAACAGAACAATATATATACGCAAGTCTTATCTACAATAAACTATTGATTTATCACTCTTTATCAATCATAGAATAAAGTTCTTTCATTTTCTCACTACATAGACGTAGTCCATGAACTATATCCTTAGGCATTCTATATTCAACTCGGGAGGGTGGCATAATAGTAAGATATTCTTTATTAGACTGTATCCATTCCATAATATATTGAGGCTCGACTATATTTTGTCCCTCTTTCCACTCAATGACTATATTTTTAACGTTGACTGATATCTTATGAACACCGAGAAGTGAACTGATACGTCGAAGTTCAAGTGATGCAAGTAGCACAGAAAGCTGTTCTGGTATTTTTCCAAATCTATCCTGTAATTCTAAAATAATATCTTCTTCTTCCTCTTTTGTCTGTACTGTAGACACTCTCTTATAG
>CAMWXW010000061.1 GCA_947178315.1 uncultured Desulfovibrionaceae bacterium
GTTCTATATCTTTTATTACATGCTCAAAAGCTAATGATTGTGGGCAAGTAAGACGACGATTTTCATTTATAATAAGAGAATCTTCATTTTGATCTAAAAGTTTCATACAAAATTGAGTAACATGATCATATAGGTATGTATTCTCTCTATCAGATTTTCTTAATCTATGAGCAACTAAACATAATGAACGTAAATACAAACGAAGTGGTCTATCTGTAGGAAGATGTGAAGTATCGGTTACATTTGCAGCAAACAGTCCTATAATC
Organism: uncultured Desulfovibrionaceae bacterium; assembly: GCA_947178315.1. Classification (GTDB taxonomy): domain Bacteria; phylum Desulfobacterota; class Desulfovibrionia; order Desulfovibrionales; family Desulfovibrionaceae; genus CAMWXW01. Next base: position 267 of record CAMWXW010000061.1, read on the forward strand.
TTAATATACTCTTGTAACTGTTTTTCTGTCTTTCCTTCTACGGCTCCTAGATCATATTGATATAATAATTGTATGGCTTCTATCACCCCTATTCCTAAATCACTAGAACACAGACACTTTTCAACTAATTCTTTCCACTCTAAAGATCCAGTACAGCGAGCAAGCATCTTAAGAATACCTATTTCAGGTTCTGTCAAGGACTCCTCATCTTGTAACCATCTTACCAATAATCTATGAATAAGAACTTTTGCTTCGCTTGGAGTAAGATTATTTATGATAGAGTTTGTATTGCCGTCTGTACTTTCAAAGTCTTCAGATGAAAACCAAGAGAAAACATATTCACAGAGTGTATTTACATAAGCTTCTGGTATATCTTCTTGTCCCATGTAAGATAGAATAGATGGAAGAGAACATCCACATGAAACATGTGTTATTAAATCAGCAAGAGAATATTCTCCATGTTCTTGCAATATTTTCCCTAATGCTTGTAATAATTGCTCCAATACAACTTCTGTACTATTATCAGTATTACATGGGTTATCTGAATGATTGCATAGCCTATAATGAACGACTACATTTGCTATTGCCATCATTGTATCTTTAGTACAATGAGACTCAATATATCTACACATATCTTCAAAAGAACATACTCCAAGAGTCTCTAATATATCCCATACATCATCGTGATGCTCTTCAAAGTCTTCCCCTGAATAACCTATGGTAGCAAGAGCTGATAGACTAGATAGAACAGTCTCATGATACTCTTTTAACTCCTTGCTAAGCTCTCTTACATCAGAAGAAACACAGCTATTATGTAAACATTTACTATTATCAACTTCACATAAGAAATCTCTTGCTCCATCTCCACAGTCGACAATGAAATCATAACTACATGCAAGGAACATAGAGATTGTTTCTTCTAACGCCCAACTATCAACTTTCTTGAATTCACCCTCTTTTTGTTGAACTCCAGAGAATAATAATCCTAATGAAGTGAGTATATTACCAAGAACAGGTGAAGCCATTCCAGAACGATCTTCTAATAAACCATACTCTCTTATTTCAGCCAATGATAGATTGATAAGATCATGAAGTTGTATATCGTGACTTTCTGCTAGCTCCATATAAATTGCTAGAGGATGTGGCTTTTGAGGATTACAGAATCGTATAAAATACGATAGTGCTTGTGATAACAATGCTTTATCATTGCTATTTGTCACTAATAACATAGATACACATAGATTCATACAAAGAAGAGTAAACGTATCTTGATCTACATGTTGACGTAGTGGATTTAGAATAAGTGAACCATTCTCATTGAGACTTTGTAATAATGTAGATAGCACATTATGATAATGCTCACGTAATCTTCCATTTGGATAAACTAACTGCTGAACTGCTCCCAATTCACATACAGCAGTTATCGCTTGATATGATGATGCTTCCAAACCATGTCCATGTAACATTTCATGAAGATGACATAGAAGAGAAGAAACTTTACTATGAGCACTATCTGGTAATGCCAAAGAATTTGCTTCAAATCGCATTGTACTATAAGGAGTTTCTTCTACATCAAGCTTTGCAATAACTTCTGCCCTCAATATTGGGGCATGTAATGGTGTAGAGCTCTGATGACAAAGTACTTCTTTACATTCTTGTAGTGCAATATCAAGTTTTACTTGCTGATTAACATCGAATTTCAAATATTCTAAAAGAGCACATACCATCTCTCCTCGGAATGTATTTCCATGTAAATATCCAAAATCAATTCTATCCAGTGATACGCCTTGAATTCCCATTATTGCATGTACAAAATGTTTTACAACACCTCCAATATCCACTCTACTTCCAGTAAAGTATTGAAGCATATAGTCACGAACAATCCGACGTACTATATCTTTTAAGTGAAGACCATCTTGGAGATTTTTTATTACTGTATGCTCTATACTCTGACTAGTTACAGAACTATAATCGGAATTCTGATGTACATTTGAATACACTCTCTCTATAGAACAAGAAAGCTCAGATAACTCTTGAATGAGAGTCTCATCTTTATCCTCAACACCTTTACATAGTATCTCTATTTCGCTACAGAAACGACGTACTATATCCACATCAACCTGACCTGGGAGTGTTTGTAATTTGCTCAATATATTCTTAAGTGTATGAGGAAAGCCTAGAAGAATATACACAGAACCTCTTTCTTCGAGAGTAAGAGATGCCAAGCTATGACTCAATGCAGATAGATGAGGTATAACAAGATTAGGATTAGGACATGTCTGCTCTGGAATATCCAATGCCTCTAATAATGCTTCATAGCTTTTCTTCAAAGCAAATAAACCAGGTGCTAAAAATGAATCTCCGACTATAATCGCTCGTGATGTCTCTAGCATGTTTTCCAATGCTGTAGCATAATGATTCTCTCTACGTATATGTCCCTCATGACTGACATCAGTTATGACTTCACCAGCAGAAAGGAATTTTTTTGATATTCCTTCTCTAGAGAATGTAAGTATTTCACATAGTTTCTCATAATATACTTCTGCAACTTTTGGCTTCATAGAATATAGATGTTGTAATATAGTACGTACAGCAATCATAAAATAGCTAGGATAATGAGTTCCTAAATGAATTCCATCAGCATCAAGACATGGTTGTGCTAACATTGTACATTCATATACAATATGCTCAAATAGATCTAAGTTAATCTGTTTAAACTTTTGAGTAGAAGGTAAGTGTTGCTCTAATGTCGCATTGATTACATCCATCACACCACATGGTACCTTGTTTCCGTCCTGTATTGTATTTACAAGACTAGCTATTGTATTACCATCAAATATGGTGAGATGCTCATCTCTGCATACTTCTATCTTTTGATCTATTCTCATTAAACAACGTATGCTACGTTCATAACAAGGATCTACTAAATTAGAGAAATCATTAATAGCTATCACAAGACTTCGTAATAAATGAAGCTCTTTTCTTGAGTTTACAGACTGAATTATATTTTCAATACCCTGAATCATCTCTGGGAGGTATTGTCTTATATGTGGAAAGCTTAATACTTGATTACGTAAATAACTACTACTATTCACTGTAAACGAACGAATATCACATAATAGTTGTCTCAATTCACCAACACTAATTAAAACTTTATCTTCTAATGAACATGTCAGCAGATGATGCTCTTCTTGGAGCAATATTCTATGTAATTGAGTAAATGAAGCATGAAGCTCTCTCACTCTAGGATTATGAGAAACTTCTAATTTGGATATGTTTTGCTCTTTTACTTCTTTAGCATGTTGTAACATATCTGTTAGCACTTCAGCTGCAGAGGACTGGTTTCCTTGAGGTTGTGTTGTAGTATTAAGAAGTATTCCTTCTTCTAATGCAACATCAGCAGTTTCTTCTAGACTATCATGAGTACATAATAATTGTAGCATTTCCTCTATAGCAAGATTACGAACACTAGTATCCTCTAAATTCATAATATGCTGGATAAGAGACTGTAATATAGGAGTACTGATATATAACAACTCATCATTACAAGTAGCGCATTGATATTCTCGCAACGATAAGAGAACACTTATAACATGCTGAAGGAAGCCATTAGGATAATCTTTTGCATTAAGTGGAAGATATCTATTGAACGCTTTTGCAAGGTATGCTTCTATTTGACTTACTACAGAAGGACTATTCTCTCCTAATTGATCACAACGTTTAATAACTGCTACAAGCTCTCTACGGCTAACATGATACTTATTCTCCTTACATGCTCTAGAGCCTAAGTGAAGATTAGAAAGTCGTTGAAGGCCTTGTATTATCTCCCCACATACTTGTACACTATCTGAGTGATAGCTAGAAGACTCAGGATCAGTATATATAAAAAATCCATCTTTCAATACTATATCCCCATACTGATTAGCAGGCTGGCATATTACTCTCATCAATGCTTCCACAAATTCTGCAACGTGAGGATTTTTGCTTGAATCAAGACTCTCTAATTTATTTATCATAGCAAGGATTGCTGAAGAAAATACAGTCTTCTTCTCTTGTCCATTTTGTCCTTCTTCCCACCATGTAGATTGCACAGTAGCAAAGAAATTACGTAGAACTCGTTGCATAGCAAAGACTCTTGATGCAATGACACTAGAATGATTCTTCTTATTATCAATCACACTTCTTATACTATCTATGTACTGCTCTACAAGAGTAGAAAGAAATTGAACTGAAGTATCTTGAGATATTTGAGATATAAAAGAAGTATGTACTCCTACTATTTTTGCATGCTCTATCAGTTGTTCTATTTTTATTTTAGATATATCTAGGGAATCAAGAGTTTTATCATCACAACGTTCAAGTATTGTAGCTAGAACATGATTCTCTCTATTAAACTTCCCAGAGCTACCAGAATGTATTCTACTTGATAAAATAGTATATGCAAATTGAACAAGAGAGTTATAAAGAGCTATGCTTGATTGTTTACAAGAAGCAGGGAGTCCTAAACTACTGATATATGAT
>CAMWXW010000062.1 GCA_947178315.1 uncultured Desulfovibrionaceae bacterium
AGATAATACTACACTCTCCTTCTATATGCAAGAGTCCATTCACCAATAGATATCTTGTATATAGTAGTACATTGATATCATATCTTTTTCCCTTGATAGATAGTATCTATAATAGCTCTTAAAAGAACAATGAGAGAGTTTGTAATTCCCCACTATCTCTTTTTACACAAGACCTATACCTTCCAGAATAAACCTATCTTTCTATAATCTAAAATATCTTATATCTTTTTATATTGCTCAATTACTATATTCTTATACAAATGATATCAATACTTCGAGTGTACATATATGCACTATTTAGTCAGAGTTTGAGTGTCGAGAAGCATATTCCATTACCTTCTCCATATAGCGAGAGAATAGCGTACGTATATCATGAGGACCTGGAGATGATTCAGGGTGTCCTTGAAAGGCAAAAAGAGGTGGTTCTTCTAGCATAAAACCCTGTAACGACTTATCAAAAAGTGATATATGAGTAATAATAGCACTCTCTGGCAATGAATCTGGATCAACTGCAAAGCCGTGATTTTGGCTTGTTATATAGACTTTTTTAGTCATGCAATCTTGTACAGGGTGATTTGCACCATGATGTCCGAACTTCATTTTTATTGTTTTTGCACCAAGAGCAAGACCAAATATTTGATGTCCAAGACATATACCAAGTAAGGGTATATTATGAGATAAAAATTCTTTTGCAGATTGAATAGCCGATGTATAATCTTGTGGATCTCCAGAACCATTAGAAAAACATATTCCATCTGGATTCATTGCAAGGACTTCATGAGCAGGCGTATCTTGTGGGACAACGATACATCGAGCACCAAGACTTGAGAGAATGCGTACAATAGAGTATTTGAGTCCAAAATCATAGACAACAACAGTGACTTGAGAAGATGAAGTAGTAAATGTCTCTGTAGATAAATCAAGCAATCCCTCATTCCACTCTGTATTTTTACTCACGGTACACGTGCGAGAAGCGATATCTTCTAGTGGATTGATAGCACGCAATTCCTGCAACCATTCCTCTTTATAAAGCTCAATATCATGTTCATCAATAAGAGGACGTACAACACATCTCAATGCCCCTTCTTCTCTTAAGATTGTTGTTAAATAACGGGTATCGACATTAAAAATGACAGGCAAACCATGTTTTTCAAGAAATTCGGGTAATGAACACTGTGCTCTATAATTAGAAGGATATTCCTCAAATGAGCGAACAACAATGAATGATGGACTAATAGAACAAGACTCCATATCATTCATGGTACACCCCACAGCTCCAATATGAGGTGAAGTAAATACGATAGCTTGTCCAGCATAGGATTGATCAGTAATAATTTCTTCGTATCCAAACATTGATGTATTAAAAATAAGTTCAGCATAACGTGGCTCTGTTATCCCAACAGCCTCTGCTATACAGTGAACTCCATTTTCTAACAAGAGTATCACTTTTGTTTTTTCTTGCATTCTCTTTCCCTCGTACAACGAAGTATACAGTATATTTTTCCTAAAGAAAAGCATAAGAGAGATATTTTATCACATAAAGACACGTACTGATATAGTATAATAAGAAAATGTCTACGCTCTAAGTTTTCTAACTAAAACACTAGAATATCCCCTTATTAAAAAGAAAAAGCATAACTCACTTGTATCTCTGTAAAAAAGCAATCTTTACTTCTCCTTGTATTGTGTAGATAAGCCTAGCTAGAATATGCTACACTCTAGTAATTTTTACTATTTTCTAGTATAGTCTATATATGGCAGAATTTAACCTCGATACGATAGATGTAAGTAGAATTTCAACAGACCCCGGTGTATACCTTTTCAAAAATCAGGAAGGAACAGTATTATATGTAGGTAAAGCTCGCTCGTTGCGTAGACGACTTACCTCTTATCTTCGCCCTAAAGAAACACTCCCAATAAAAACTCAGAGTATGCTCTCGCATGCAGATAATATACAAACTATTCATACAACTACAGAAAAAGAAGCTCTCCTTCTTGAAGCAAGTCTTATCAAAAAATATAAACCTAAATATAATATTGTTTTGAGAGATGATAAACAACACATCTTATTTTGTATACGAAAAGGTGTAGAATATCCACGTGTAGAAATAGTACACAGAGCAACACATAAAAATGCACTCTACTTCGGTCCATTTACTTCTTCTGCAGGAGCAAAATCAACATGGAAAGTGCTTCACAGTACATTTCCTCTGCGAAGGTGTTCCGATAGAGAATTACATAACAGAACAACGCCTTGTTTATATTATCATATGAAACAATGTCTTGCTCCATGTGTCTATGACGTCCCTAAAGAAGAGTATGAAGAATATCTTTCTAAAGTAAAGATGCTCTTACGAGGAAAAGTAGATGCTCTTATCAAACAGCTACAAGAAGAAATGGAGCTCGCCTCAGAACAATTGGAATTTGAAAAGGCTATTCTCTTACGTGAACAAATTTATGCAATACAAAAAACAGTTGAAAAACAAGCTGTTGTCTTAGAACACACTGCATATATTGATGCTATCGGTATTGCTGAACTAGAACACGGTATTGCACTCGCTGTTGTATTTATTAGAGAAGGTAGGGTTATCGATAGCTTACAATTTTATTTTCCTTCGCTCACTCTCGATGATAGCAATGAAGTACTGTATAGCTTTATCAGTCAATATTATACAGAAGCACGGGATATCCCGCCTATTATTCTCATTCCACATAAATCTGAAGACCTCACACATCAATATGCTCTTTTAGAAGAAATTATCAATAATGAGGCAGATACTCCTATTCACATTGTAGAAGCGCGCTCACCTATAGAATATAATCTTATAGATATTGCTCGAAGCAATGCTCGTAACATGACTCAAAAAGAAGCCTCTACTCCTCTTTCAGAAGTGCTTGCTAGACTTCTTTCTTCTGATACACCTATTACTCGTATAGAAGCAGTAGATGTTTCTCATACAAGTGGAAGCAATACAAAAGTAGGCGTTGTTGTCTTTGAAGAAGGAAGAGAGAAGCCCGTCGATTATAGAAGTTATAATATTGAAGATGCTCATGGTGATGATTATAAAGCACTCCACATCTGGATTCAGCGTAGAATACAAGATACACAATTCCCATATCCTGATATGCTCCTTATCGATGGAGGAAAAGGACAATTATCTGTTATTGAACGAACAATTATCGATAATATAGGTACACTTCCTTTCCCTCTTGTAGCAATAACAAAAGCACGTACAGAAGATGGAAGAAGTGATAGGAGAGCAGGCAATACAGCAGATAGACTCTTTATTCCGGGACGCTCTAATCCACTTTCTGTAAAAGCTGGTAGTCCAGAACTTCTCTATCTACAGAAAATACGAGATGCCGTACATGATTACGCTCTTGGTAGACACAGAAAAGCACATAGTGATGCTATGCTACAAAGTGAATTGGATCGCATCAAAGGGCTTGGAGAAAAAACAAAAGAACGTTTACTTCATCGCTTTCACTCTGTACGAGGGATAGCTTCGGCAACTGTAGAAGAATTAGCAAGTGTACAAGGAATAAGCAAAACAAAAGCACAAGATATACTTCTTCATTTAAGCAATATCATTCATACAAAATAAGCGAGTCTACATTGGAAGCTTTCTGATTTTGCCATAAAAGAAGATAGTAGCAACAATCTTATACAAGACAAAAAATATCCACAATGTATACATATCAGCAAGCCCAAAATAGAGGAGTAACGCCATAGGGAGTGTTTCTGCAATGAGAACACACAAAAACATAACAATCATGCTATAGAATGTTTGACTATATCCTTTGAGAATTGCAATACACATAAGCATCAGACCATCTATAAATCCATTTCCAACACATAATGAAAGCATAGCTGGAGCATAACTCAATATAGTTTTTGTTTCTACAGAGTCGGAAGAAGAGATGATGAGCATAAATAATGTATACGGCATTGTGAGGAAAAGAACACTCATAATGAGTCGCCATACTGCCATGAGTTGTATAGAATGTATAAAAGCTCGCTTAATAATAGGAGTATTTTTCTCACCAATAGAACGCCCTGTAATAATAGAGAGGGCAATACTAAGACCCATAATAGGAAGATATCCAAAAAGATCTAATGAGAATGTAACATTGATAGTCGCTATTTCTAATGGACCAAGTACGCCAACCAAAAAGAGAAAAATTGTTACTCCTAGAAGCTCTAAAAAACTATAGAGTCCACTAGGAATACCATAGATAAGTGTGCGTCGTAGTATTGGAATATCAAGACATATCCCTTTAATCAGATGAAACTCTTTATCTTCTTTTTTCCTACACATTCCAGCACAGAGAATACAGAGTTCAACAAGCCATGCAACAATTGTCGCAATAGCTGCTCCACGAATACCAAGCTGTGGAAAACCAAAAAGTCCATTGATAAGAATATAGTTAAAAGGGATATTGACAACTCCAGCAGTGATAATAGCAACACTCACTATAGCTGTTTTCCCTCTTCCAGAATAAAATGCAATACACGCATTATTGAGAAGAGGAATGATAGAGAAAATACATAACGTATCAAAATATTCTCTCTCAAGAGGAATAAGATCTACAGGCTGTTTTGTTATTGTAAATAAAAATTCAGAAATAAAGGCTAATCCAAAAAGGAAAAGGGAGCAAAAAAGTGCTATCCAAACGCTTTGCCAGAAAATAATACCTACTTTTGTATGCGAGCCTTCACCAATATAT
>CAMWXW010000063.1 GCA_947178315.1 uncultured Desulfovibrionaceae bacterium
GATATTGATTATGGTTTTGCAGAAGCTTCAACTACTTATGGAATCATTGGAGTGAAAGTTTGGATTTATAAGGGTAATATCCTTGGTCAAGAGGAGAAAGAGTAATGTTAAGCCCTAAAAAAGTAAAGTTTAGAAAGCAACAAAAAGGTCGTAACAGAGGAGAAGCTCATCGAGGTAGTAAAGTTGCTTTTGGTGATTTCGGCTTAAAAGCAGTCGAGCATGGTAAAATCACTATGCAACAAATTGAAGCAGCTCGTATAGCAATTATGCGTCATATTCGTCGTGGAGGTCGTGTTTGGATTCGTATTTTTCCAGATAAGCCTATAACTGCGAAGCCATTAGAGACACGTCAAGGAAAGGGTAAAGGTTCTCCAGTTGGTTGGTGTGCTCCTGTGAAGCCAGGTAGAATACTGTATGAATTGAAAGGTGTTGATACTGCGTTAGCAAAAGAGGCATTATTACGCGCTTCTCATAAACTTCCTGTTAAAACAGTGATTGTAGAAAAGGAGTCTATGTAATATGAAGATAGCAGAACTTAGAAAGCTGACAGCTGAAGAAAAGCGAGCAAAAATAAAAGAGCTTCAAATGGAATACTTAGTAGCTCGTTGTAATCATGCAACTCGCCAATTAAAAGATACATCATCATTACCTAGATTACGAAGAACTATAGCACGTTTGAAGATGTTATTATGTGAAGAGGGAGTATAGGCTATGTCTATTATGGAAACAATGAAATATAAGAAAGGTAGAAGACTTGTTGGTACTGTACTCAGCAATAAGTGTACAAAATCAATAGTCGTTCAGGTGGAAACTCTCGTAAAACACCCTGTATTACATAAGTATATACGACGTAAAAAGAAGTTTATGGCTCATGATCCTGAAAGTATGTGTTCTATTGGTGATAAGGTAGAGATAGTAGAGTGTCGTCCTATGAGTAAAAATAAGCGTTGGCATCTCTCTGCTTTATTAGAAAAAGCAGTATAGGAGGGTTCACATGATACAGTGTGAAACAATATTAGATGTTGCAGATAATTCTGGAGCAAAGAAAGTTCAATGTATAAAGATTCTCGGTGGTTCTAAACGTAGATATGCTTCAGTAGGTGATATTATCATAGTTTCAATTAAAGATACTATACCTCATTGTAAAGTCAAAAAGGGTGATGTCATGTCTGCTGTTATTGTTCGTGTAAAAAAAGAGATACGTAGAGTAGATGGCTCATATATTCGTTTTGATTCCAATGCTGTGGTATTATTATCTAAGCAAGGTGAGCCAGTTGGTACTCGTATATTTGGTCCTGTAGCAAGAGAGTTGCGTTCTAAAAACTTTATCCAAATCGTTTCCCTTGCCCAAGAACTATTATAGGTGGAGGATGATGAGATATAGACTACAAAAGAATGATAATGTAATAATTACTACTGGTAAAGATAAAGGAAAAGTAGCTAAAGTATTGTATGTCATCCACAAATGTGGTAAAGTTGTGGTTGAAGGTGCCAACATAGTGAAGAGACATACTCGTCCTAACCCTCATATAAATCAAGCAGGTGGTATAATTGAAAAAGAAGCACCACTAGACATCTCAAATGTGATGATTTTTTGTACTTCATGTAATAAAGGAGTACGCATAGGGGCTAAGGTAGAAGAAGGTAAAAAAGTTCGATTTTGCAAAAAATGTAATAGTATCATACAGAAATAGGGAATAGAGATGGCACATTTAGAAACAATTTATAAAGAGAATGTTGTACCTCGATTAAGAAAGGAGTATGGATATACTTCAATCATGCAAGTACCTACATTGGTAAAAATATCATTGAATATAGGTCTTGGTAGTGCTAGTCAGAATATAAAATTGCTTGAAGAAGCTGTACGAGAGTTGACTCTTATTGCAGGTCAAAAAGCAGTTATGACTCGTGCAAAAAAATCTATCGCATCATTCAAATTGCGGGAAGGTATGCCTATAGGGTGTCGAGTTACATTGCGTGGTAATCGCATGTGGGATTTTTATAGAAAGCTAGTATGTTTTTCATTGCCTCGAGTACGGGACTTTAGAGGAGTTTCTACAAAGGGATTTGATGGATGTGGTAATTTTACTCTTGGAATAAAAGAACACAGTATCTTTCCAGAGCTCACATCAGATAAAGTAGATATCGTAAAGGGTATGAATATCAGTATAGTTACGACAGCGCAAACAGATGCAGAAGCTCGTTCATTGCTTGAGTATCTTGGTATGCCTTTTAGAAAGTAAGGAGAAGAGATAATGTCTCGAACAGCATTAGAAGTGAAAGCAAAAAGAAAACCTAAATTTTCAACTAGAGCATATAATAGATGTCCGTTATGTGGGCGAGCTCGTGGATATTTACGCAGATATGGGCTATGTCGTATTTGTTTTAGAGGTATGGCTCTTCGTGGTGAATTACCTGGTGTTAGAAAGTCTAGTTGGTAACAAGGTATAAGGAGAAAATATGTTAACAGATCCTATAGCAGATATGCTTACTCGTTTACGAAATGCAAAAATGGCACATCATAAAGACGTATCATGTTTTGTTTCTAAAATGAAGTTAGCAATAGCTCACATCTTAAAAGAAGAGGGATATATTACAGATGTAACAGTAGAAGGCTCTATGATGTATATGTCATTAAAATATAGTGCTGGACAACCTGTTATCTCTGGACTACGAAGACGTAGTAAGCCAAGTCGTCGCTTATACGTTTCAACATCAAATATTCCTTCTATACAAAATGGTCTTGGGATATGTATTCTTTCAACATCAAAAGGAATACTAAGTGGTGAAGAGGCACGCGCTAAGAATGTTGGTGGCGAGCTTATATGTGAAGTATGGTAAGGGGAGTGTAGTATGTCTAGAATAGGTAAGATGCCAATAGATATTCCTTCTAATGTGACATTGGATTTTTCAGATTCATATATCAGTGTAAAAGGTCCTAAAGGGACAATAGATGTAGTACGTTCATCAGTGTTGAATTATACAAAAGAAGAGAATACAGTTATAATTACTCGAGCAGAAGAAACAAGAGTATCAAGAGAACAGCATGGACTACGAAGAACTCTATTAGCAAATGCAATAGAAGGTGTTACTAAAGGATTTGAGAAAGTATTAGAAGTTCTAGGAGTAGGATACCGTGTAGCTGTTAAAGGTAATGTAATAGAACTAGCTGTTGGATTTTCTCATCCTGTTATAGTTGATATCCCACAAGGTCTAAGTGCAAAAGCAGAAGGACAAAAGTTGACAATAATGGGTATAGTAAAAGAAGATGTTGGACAATTTGCAGCTAAAATACGTTCTATAAGGAAGCCAGAACCATATAAAGGCAAGGGAATCCGATATGAGGGTGAAATCATTCATAGAAAAGCTGGAAAGTCTTCAGGTAAAGGATAACGGATATGTCTAAAAAAACAAGTCAAAAAGAAGTAGCAAGAAAAAATAGAAAGTCTAGAATAGTCAAAAAATTAAAACTACAATTAGATCGTCCTCGTCTTATAATATATCGTTCTAATTCTCATATCTATGCTCAGATTGTAGATCCTCGTACAGGTCATGTTTTAGCTTCTGCTTCAACACTTTCTCTTTCTAAAAATGGTGTCGATGCAAGAGGTAATAAAGCTGGTGCAGTGTTAGTTGGAGAGGAGATTGCGAAAATAGCATTATCAAAAGATATAAAATCCGTAATCTTTGATAGAAATGGATACTTATATCATGGTAATATTACTGTACTTGCAGATTCTGCAAGAGCACAAGGTTTAGATTTTTAGTAGAGAGGACTAGGGAATGGAACAGACAGAACTAGGATTGATGGAAAAAGTAGTTTCTTTAAATAGAGTTGCTAAAGTTGTAAAAGGTGGTCGTAGATTTAGTTTTAGCGCATTAGTTGTTGTAGGTGATGGTAAAGGTAGTATTGGCTATGCCTTAGGTAAAGCTCAAGAGGTTCCAGAAGCATTACGCAAAGCAAGTGAACAAGCAAAGAAAAATATGAAAAAGGTAACATTAGTTGATGGTACATTACCTTATGAAGTATTAGGTAGATATGGTGCAAGTAGAGTATTATTGAAGCCTGCAGCGAAAGGAACAGGAGTTATAGCAGGTGGTGCTGTTCGTGCGGTTATGGAGGTATTAGGAGTAACAGATGTTCTTACAAAAACAATAGGAACAAATAATCCTCATAACGTATTGCGTTCTACAATTCAGGGTTTACTCTCACTTCGTTCGAAGGAAGAGGTGAGTGTATTGCGTGGGAAGACATTGTCTTATATTCGTTAAGTGAGGAAGATATATGTTAGAAGTAACATTACGACATGGTATAATAGGGTGTAATCCAAAGCAACGTAAAACAGTGAAAGCACTAGGATTTAAGAAAGTAAATTCAACAAAAACATTTCCAGATAGTCCATCTATTCGTGGTATGTTGAGAATAGTAGAACATTTAGTAGAGGTAAATAAGAAATGAGATTACATGAGATATATCCTTTTGCAGAAGAAAGAAAAAAAAGAAAAAGAATAGGTAGAGGAGTAGGTTCAGGTCGAGGTGGAACATCTACAAAAGGTCATAAAGGACAAAATGCTCGTGCAGGAGGTGGTGTACGAGCAGGTTTTGAAGGTGGTCAAACACCATTACAAAGAAGACTTCCTAAAACAGGGTTTAATAATGCTCTATTTAAG
>CAMWXW010000064.1 GCA_947178315.1 uncultured Desulfovibrionaceae bacterium
ATTTTATATAGCATTTGCTTATACTCAGGAGGGAAATGTATATGATGAATATACTCCTTGCTTTTTTACCAATAATAGTTATTTTAGTCCTCATGCTTGGCTTTAAGCTTAGCTCTAAAGTTGCCCTTTCAACAGCACTTCTCCTCACTATACTCATTGTTGCTTTCCGTTGGCAACTTTCTGCACAAGCTATTACTGGATATGTCCTTTTTGGATTCCTTAAAGCATTCGATATCATCGTCGTTGTATTCGGAGCAATTTTTATCCTCAATATCCTCAAATACTCTGGAGGAATGTCTGTTATCAGTCAGGGCTTTAATGGAATTTCTGAAGATAGAAGAATTCAAGTCATCATCATCTCATGGCTTTTCGGAGCATTTATAGAAGGAGCAGCAGGCTTTGGAACTCCAGCAGCCCTCACAGCACCTCTTCTTGTTGGATTAGGTTTTCCACCGTTAGCTGCAGCTATGTCTGCTCTTATCCTTGACTCTACCTCTGTTTCCTACGGTGCTGTCGGAACACCTATGTTTGGTATGCAAAGTGCAATATCTCAACAACTTATAGAATTAGGAGTTCCTGTTGATAGTTTCATGGCTAGTGTAAGCTTTGCAACAGCACTCATACATGCTTTTGGTGGCTTCTTTATTCCTGCAATGTGTATCCTCTTTATGGTGAAGATATTTGGTAAAAACAAAAGCTTCAAAGATGCTCTTCCTGCACTTCCATTAGCATTCTTCTCCTCCATTGCATTCCTTGTACCTTATATTTTTACAGCTTCAGTTCTTGGTTTTGAGCTTCCTGCACTTTTAGGTGGAATAATTGGACTTATCATTGTTATTTTTGCTGTACATCATAAATTCCTTGTTCCTAAAGAAGCATGGTATTTCCCTAATAAGAATGATTGGGCATCTTCATGGTCTGGAGAGAATATAGCAGAACCTGTTCAACCTAAGACATCTATGTCTCTTTTTATGGCATGGCTACCTTATATTCTTATCTCTGTTTTACTCGTCCTTACTCGTATTCCAGCATTAGGTCTCAAACAAATATTGAGTCAACAAGGTATACTTATACCTAATATTGGAGGCATAGAAGGTTTAGATTATGAATTTAAGTGGGCATATTTACCAGGAATAATTCCATTTACTGTAATTGCTATACTTACAATCTTCTTACATAAAATGAAAAAAGATGAAGTTCTCTGTTCTATTAAATATACTTTGAAGCAGACAAGTAATGCAATAATTCCATTATTCAGTGGCGTTGCAATGGTTCAACTTATGTTGAAAACAGATAACAATCCATTAAATCTTCCAACAATGCTCGATATTATGGCACAATTCTTCACAGATATTTCTGGAAGTGCATATATCATCGTATCACCTCTTATTGGTATCTTAGGAGCATTCTTTTCCGGTTCAAATACAGTCTCCAATATATTATTCTCTGGTCTCCAATTAGAAGCAGCTCGTATGGTACACTCTAATCCTGTTATAATAATAGCATTACAAAACGTGGGAGGAGCTATCGGTAACATGATATGTATTAACAACATAGTTGCTGCATGTGCAACTGTTGGACTTTTAGGAAAAGGTGAGGGGAAATTACTAGGTTATAACATCCTTCCGTGCTTGTTATACACCATATTTGCATTACTAGGAGCAAGTATATTGATACATTACAATATCTTTGACGGATTAGCATCATTCTTTGCTACAAATACACACTCTCAATAATTACTTAGTCAATGAGAGCGTACGCGTATGATGTTATATTTATAATTAGGAGGATACAATGAAATACAAAAGTGTATATTTTTTTGGCACATGTATAACTGACATGATATTCTCTAAAACTGGTTTAGCAAGTATTCGATTACTAAAAAAAGCAGGAATAGAAGAGATCATTTTTCCAAAAGGACAAAGCTGTTGTGGACAACCAGCATATAATAGTGGTTATACACAAGATGCCTATGATGTAGCAGCAAAGCAAATAGAATTATTCAGCAAGGAATCAATTCCTATTGTTGTTCCCTCTG
Source organism: uncultured Desulfovibrionaceae bacterium (assembly GCA_947178315.1). Lineage (GTDB taxonomy): Bacteria > Desulfobacterota > Desulfovibrionia > Desulfovibrionales > Desulfovibrionaceae > CAMWXW01. Next base: position 2,039 of record CAMWXW010000064.1, read on the forward strand.
GCTCATGTGCTGGAATGATGCAAGAACATTATCCAGAGCTATTTCATGGAACATCTATGTATCAACAAGCAGTGTCATTTTCAAAACGTGTCTATGAATTGGCAACTTTTTTAGTGCAAGAATGTAATGTACAATATAAAGATACAAAAGCACCTATTCGAATAACATGGCACTCATCATGTCATGCATTACGAGAATCACATTGTATAGAAGATGCTAAGTCTTTATTGCGTCAACTGGAAAATGTAGAGTTAATGGAGTTAGAAAGAGAATATGAATGTTGTGGTTTTGGTGGTACATTCTCAGTCAAAATGCCTGAACTCTCTGTCGCAATGGCAAATGCAAAAGTAGAAGATATCCAAAATACGAATGCACTACGTGTTATCTCAAGTGATAGTGCTTGTTTACTTAATATAGGTACAACAATGGAATTTCAAAATATACCTATCAAAGCACAACATATAGCAGACTTTTTGTGGGAGCGAGTATATGAATAGTACATTTAATCTCGATAAAGGCGTAAAAGAAGCACTCACCAAAGAAGAGCAACGAAGCAACTTTAGAAGAGCAACAACAACATTACGTGCTAATAGTACTAAGATCTTTAATCCAGAAGAAAAGGAAAAGATGCGTCGCAATGTTGAGTATTCTAAAAAGAAAGTTCTTGCTAATCTTCCAGACTTATTAGAACGTTTTGAAGAAAAATGTAAGGAAAATGGTATTATTGTACATTGGGCTCGTGATGCTGAAGAGGCAAGATCTATTACTTTTAACATTGCAAAAAAACATGATGTGAAAAAGATTGTAAAAGGGAAATCAATGATTTCTGAGGAAATACATCTAAATCCTTTTTTACAAGAACAAGGTATTCAAGTTGTTGAAACAGATCTTGGTGAGTTTATTATACAGCTAAATGGAGAGCCTCCTTCACATATTATTGTTCCTGCAGTCCATAAGAATAGATATGAGATAGGAAGAATCTTTGAAAATGAGTTAAAAGTACCGTATACTGACGATGTACAAGAACTCAATGCTATAGCACGAAAATCTCTTCGTGAACACTTTGCAACAGCTGATATGGGTATTTCTGGAGTCAACTTTGCAATTGCCAACTCTGGTGCAATTTTACTCGTAGAAAATGAAGGCAATGGAAGAATGTGTACCACAGTTCCAAAAGTACATGTTGCCTTTATGGGTCTTGAGCGTATTGTAGAATCTTTTGATGATATTCCTGCATGTTTACGTCTACTCACTGGTTCTGCAACAGGACAGTTGATTACAACATACGTCAATATTATTACTGGAACAAGAAAACCAAATGAGAAAGATGGTCCTTCCGAAGTCCACGTTATCATTGTAGATAACGGTAGAAGTGCAATTTATGCAAATGAAAAGTTTAGAAGTACATTACAGTGTATACGATGTGGAGCTTGTCTTAATAACTGTCCTGTGTATATCAATATTGGTGGACATGCATATCAATCTGTATATCCTGGTCCAATAGGTGAAATTCTTACTACTCAGCTTGAAGGTATTGAGGCTAAAGGCGAATTAGTAAGTGCTTCTTCATTATGTCAATCTTGTTCCGAAGTATGCCCTGCCCTTATCCCAATAGCTCAGACTATACGAAATCTACGAGAAGAACGAGTTAATAAACATGGGGTTGTCAAAGGTGCTGGTTCAAAGTCTAGTAAACTAGAAGCTTTCAGTTGGAAAGCATGGAGTTGGATGAATAGATCTCCACGAGCATATTATCTCCTCCTTTCATTCCTCACAACATTTGGTTTTATGATACCTAAAGTTAGTTTGCTTAAACAATGGACAAAAGGACGAGCAAAACCTCGTTTTGCATCAAAATCTCTCCACAGTTTAGTAAAAAAAGAAGATGGAGTTCGCTATGAATAATATGGCACGAACAGAGATATTAGCAACATTACGTAAAGGACAGAAAACAACAGAAGCATTTCCTCCTAGAGCAGAACCATGGCGAGCCCCTGATCTTTCTAAAGAGGAAAAAAAAGAGCAGTTTATAAAAAAATTACAGAATGTATTTGCTGTTGTAATTACTACAAAAGAAAAAGATTTATCTTCAACATTGACATCAATACTACAAGAGTATGAAATAAAGAAAGTAATTTACGGACTCAATGTATGGTCTACACCAACTATAGAAAGCTTATCTGTAGAAAAACTACCTTATTCAACTTCTATAGAAGAGCTTCAATCAGAACTCTTTCACGGTGTAGATGCTGGTATTACAACAACAAAAGGTGGTATTGCAGAAAATGGAGCTATGGTATTACAACCAAGTCCAGAAGAACCAAGAACTCTTTCTCTTGTTCCTCCACTTCATATTGCTCTTGTAAAAGAACAAGATCTATTCTCTTCTCTTGCAGAAGTAATTGAAACACAAAATTGGAATACCTCTATGCCTACAAATACAGTACTTATTGCAAGTCCTTCTAGAACAGCAGATATTGAACTAGTTCTTGCTGTTGGTGTGCATGGTCCTAAAAAGCTTATTGTAGTGTTGATAGAATCATAACCTTTATTATTCTCTAACACATAATATAAAATCACTCTCAAATGTATACTATACGAATATCATTCAGTATAGTGTACATA
>CAMWXW010000065.1 GCA_947178315.1 uncultured Desulfovibrionaceae bacterium
CTCTTATTTCATTTGTAAAGCCAAGTGATTGAATAGCCTTGACAACATGAAATTCTTTGCATTTTTTAAGAATACCCCGAGAAGTGAGTTTTTCATACTGTGAAAGAATAGTATCCTTAAATGGGTGGACAACAAGTACTTTTTTATCTTCCAATTCACTCATATATGAGTTATCAACAAAATACTGATAATTATGATAACAATCATCTTGTGTTATATCTGCATCTATAGGATATCCAAGACATACTCCAGAAACATCCATAGGAGAGAGCATAGAACACTGTGTCAGCCCTGCAATACGAGTTCGTTCATTATGAGCAAGATCATCATAAAAGCTCCATGGAATTAAGATATCAATATCTTGTTCAACACGAGTGTAGAGTTCAATAAAACGAGGTACTAAAGAGATATCGTGAGGAAAAAATCCAGAAAGAACACATAACTGTTCAAAGAATTTCTCTTTTTTCTTTTGTGTAGAAATTCTTGAGATATTACGGAGTTCAGTAAAACCATATCGAGCAAGCATAAAAGGAATACGAGAACGAATCTTTTCCTTAATGATATCCATACTCTTTTTTAATGGTAAGATAGACAACGTTTGCTTTTTTGTTCTAAAGCCAAGTTTATTTACAATATGCCTATGTATCCATCTTCTCGCTGGCAAATATCTATTATATCGTAATATCCATGAATACAACACTGCACACACTCCTTTATACAATACGACTTCCATTCATACATACATCACTAGGCTCTAGTAAATATATATCGTTACCTTCCCCTACAGTAAGTATCATTCCATGAGATTCTATACCACGAATTTTCTTAGGTTGAAGATTGACAACAACAATAACTCTCTTCCCTACCATATCTGTAGGAGTATATTTTTCTGCTATTCCAGAAAGAATAGTTCTTGGATTATCTTCTCCAACATCGACATGAAGTAATAGAAGTGAACGAGCATTTTCTACTTTTGTCGCACTGATAACAGTTCCAACTCTCATATCAACAAGTGAAAATTGCTCAAAAGAAATATATGTTTTCTCTTCCTTTGGAGTGGCAACTTCGATAAGATCCATTGGCTTTTCCCATTGCTCACGGGGGAATAGATTAGCTGAAGGAGCAAGTACAGTACCCACAGGTAGTTTTCCCCATATACGCTCTTCCTCTTGTAATGTAATCCCAAGAGGAGATGTAATCCCAAGTAAGGCAAGCATTGTTTTTGCTGTAGAAGGAACAACAGGTAAAAGTGCTATAGCTAGCTTACGCAATGCCTCTAATACAAGGTAGAGTACAGTAGCTAATCGTTCTTCTTGCTTTTCTTTATAGAGAGTCCATGGTGCATTTGCATCTATATATTTATTAGCACATGAAGCAATAGCAACAAGATTTTCAAGAGCTTTTGCTGGAGCAACTTGACGGCAATGTTGTTTATACATAGCTATATGTTCAAGTATAGTTTGCTGTATACATTCATCGTGCTGTGTATATTGCCCAGGCTGTGGCACTTTAGAATCACAGTATTTCGCAATCATTGCAAGAGTCCGACTAAAGAGATTTCCGATATCATTTGCAAGTTCAGCAGTAATCCTACTAGCAAGAGAAGAAAGACTGAAGTTAGCATCACTTCCAAAAGACATATCTCGTAATAAGAAATAGCGAATAGCATCAACTCCATACTGATTGATAAGAAGAGCTGGGTCAATAGCATTTCCAAGACTTTTGGATAGCTTGGTATCTTTAGATAACCAATATCCATGTACATAGAGTTTCTTAAAGAGAGGAATTTCAGCAGAAGCTAACATACATGGCCAAAAAATAGCGTGAGGCTTAAGAATATCTTTTGCTATAATATGTTCTGCATGAGGCCAAAATGTATCAAAACAAGGAGAATCTGGATAGCCAATACCAGAGATATAGTTAAGGAGTGCATCAAACCATACATAGCAGACATAATCTGTATCAAAAGGAAGCTCAATTCCCCATGTAAGCCTTGATTTTGGGCGAGAGATACAGAGATCTTCCAACGTTTCTTGCTGTAATAATGCAAGGACTTCATTTCTATAATGAGAAGGCTGTATAAAATCTGGGTGTTCTGTAATATATTCTTTAAGCCATGGAAGATAACGACTCATCTTAAAGAAGTAATTTTTCTCTTTTACATATTCAGGCTTTGTTTTATGTTGAGGACATATTCCATCTTCTAATTCATTCTCTGCATAAAATCGCTCACACCCACAGCAATAGTAGCCTCCATACTCACCAAAATAGATATCACCTTTGTCATAGATTTTTTGAAGAACACGTTGTACAACCTGTTTATGAGATTCATCTGTCGTACGTATAAATTCAGAGTACTTGACATCAAGCATATCCCACAATACTTTGAATTCCTTTGCATACCTATCTGCAAGCGTTTGTGGATCTGTACCCTCTTTTTCTGCACTGCGTGCTATTTTATCTCCATGCTCATCTGTACCAGTGAGAAAGAAAACCTCATCGCCTTCTAATGCATGATACCGTGTAAGCATATCAGCTAACACAGACGTATATGAATGCCCGATATGTGGCTTGCCGTTTACATAATATATTGGTGTTGTTATATAAAATGATTTCATTTCTCTCTCGTATCTGCAAAATGTGTATGTAATTTATAAGCTACATGATGAGGAACAAAAGAAGAGATATCCCCATGATGTTTTGCAATAGACTTCACCATACTAGAACTAATAAAGAGATATTCATTATCAGTCATAAAAAAGAGTGTCTCTATACTAGGTGAAAGCTTCCTATTTGCAAGAGCGAGTTGAAATTCATACTCAAAATCAGCAATAGCACGCATACCTCGTATAACAACAGATGCTCCCTTTGACTTCACATAATCAACAAGAAGTCCAGAGAATGACTCTACAATGATATTATCATTATCACGAAAGGCTTCAAATACCATATCGTATCGTTCTTTCAAAGAGAATGTCTCCTCTTTATCTGGCATCTCTGTTATAGCAACTACCACAGGAGAAAAAATAGTAGCTGCTCGCTGTGCAATACTCATGTGTCCTAATGTAATAGGATCAAATGTTCCCGGGTAGATAGCTATAGTACTCACAAATATCCTCTTTTAGATAAAAGGTAACATACTTAGAAAAGAAAGTAAAGCTTGATTACCACCCAAGAAAAAGAGTCCTTCATAGCAAGCAGTACGCTATACATACTTTATATAAACAACACATTATGTAAAAAGAGTTCCTATACAAAAAGGAGTTTTATATATTGAGTGCTTATTCTCACGCTAAAATAAAAATCCCCTCCCCTCTCTTCCTCTTAGCGTGAACCGAGTACTCTTCTTAAAAGAGAATAAAAGAATGCATATCGTGGAGATTTTGTAAGAAGCAAAGTAGCAAAGTATGCACTTCCAAAGACAATACCATAAAAGAGTAATGAGAGAACATTGCTCCAGAAATAGGCTTCAGAAAAGTAGAGAGAGAGAATATCAAATACATAAGGTGAAAGAACATAAATAAGAACACTTGCAGGTAGAACTTCTATAGATGTAATAATAAATGTAGAGAAAAGCCCACTAAGGACTCCTTTATAATACCACACTCGCCATACAATACAAAGAACAAACATATATAATGTGATTGCAAGTGTACTCGCAAGAGCAACACCAATAGCATCACAATATTCTATTCCATAATAATAAAACACAATACTCACACCAGTAACCAGTGTTCCCACAATCGTTGGCTTGATAGTATCATTATGAGCATAAAATCCACGTACAAGCACTTGTTGAATACCCCATGCAGGAACTCCCATAAGAAGAAATTGAAGAAGAGGAGTTGTTGCTATTACAAAAGAGAATGTAAACTCTCCTCCATAAAAAAGAATAGCAACAATCTGCTCAGACATAAGTATCATAAAGATAGTAAGTGGTATGAGAAAGTAGAGTGTATTATTGAGAGCAGAACGCAGTGTGCTGATAAACTCTTCCTTTTTACCACTTGTAATCATAGAGGCAAGAAACGGATAGCTAGCAACACCAATAGCTTGAGCAACAACGCCTACAGGTAAGAGCATAATTCTTCGTGCATAGCTCAACACACTTACAACTCCATGACTGAGGTATGAGCCAAAAATACGAATAAACTGCTCCTCAAGCATAGTGATAGATTGTCCAAGCATAAGAGGGAGGGCTAATATAAGAAAAGCAATACAACCTTTGTGTCGTACTGTAAATGAATAGTCTATACCTCCTTTAATTACAGCATAAAGAGGCAAAAGAAAAGCACCAAAAAAAGCACCTATTGTAACACCATAGCAGTATCCTATCATACCATCAGATGAAATAAGAAGACCAAAGATAATTATAGAGGTATTATAAATAAGAGGCATGAGGGCTGGTACAAGAAATTGCTTTCTCATATAGAGAAGAGCTGAGAGGACTGCTCCAGAGAGGAAAAATATTTGTCCCGGAAGGATAATTCGTATAAAAAGTGTAAGCCTATCGTAATCTTCTCCTTGTAAATTCTTTGCGATATAGGGAACAAGGTATGGTGTGTAATACCATAAAACTATTGTAAGAAAAATAATAGTAAGTGTAACAGTAGTGAGAATAG
>CAMWXW010000066.1 GCA_947178315.1 uncultured Desulfovibrionaceae bacterium
TTTTTATACTCATTATTATATTTTATATTATCATAAACATCATATTATCATTTCATATATACATTCCGTACTGTACTATGTATAAGAATATATACATCACAATATACATATGTACTATTGAGTATGAAAATACTAAAAAAATTAGTGCTTTACCTCTAGACTTTATAAAAAAAGTGATTATCTTCTTAACAAACGATATCTAATTTGAGGAGTATCTCATGTCGAAAATTATAGGTATAGATTTAGGAACAACCAACTCTTGCGTATATGTCATGGAAGGGACAGAAGCAAAATGTATCACAAATCCCGATGGAGGAAGAACCACTCCTTCTGTTGTCGCTTTTACCGATAAAGAAGTACTTGTTGGTGAATTAGCTAGAAGACAAGCTGTAACAAATCCAGAACGGACTATCTTTGGAATTAAACGCTTAATTGGAAGAAAATATAACTCTCCAGAAGTAGAAAAATGGAAACAACATTGTCCATATAAAATCGTAGAAGGAAGCAATGGTGATGCCTATGTTGAAGTCGATGGGAAAAAATATAGTCCACAAGAAATCTCTGCAAAAATACTTGCTAAACTGAAAGCAGATGCTGAAAAATATCTTGGTGCACCAGTTACAAAAGCTGTTATCACAGTTCCTGCATATTTCAACGATGCTCAGAGACAAGCCACAAAAGACGCTGGAAAAATAGCCGGACTAGAAGTAGAACGTATTATCAACGAGCCAACAGCTGCATCACTTGCATATGGTTTTGATAAAAAAGCAAATGAAAATATAGCAGTCTATGACTTAGGTGGAGGAACATTTGACGTCTCTATTCTTGAAGTTGGTGATAATGTAGTAGAAGTTCGTGCAACAAATGGAGATACCTTCCTTGGAGGAGAAGATTTTGACCAAGCTCTTATTGAATACTTAGCTGATGAGTTCAAAAAAGAGAATGGTATCGATCTCACAACAGATAAAATGGCTCTTCAACGTCTCAAAGAAGCTGCTGAAAAAACAAAAAAAGAACTCTCTACTTCTATGGAATCAGAGGTAAATCTTCCATTTATCACTGCAGATGCTTCTGGTCCTAAACACCTTCTTATTAAAGTAAGTAGAGCAAAATTAGAACAGCTTGTAGAAGCTTTAGTTAAACGCTCAATAGAGCCTTGTAAAAAAGCAATGGCTGATGCAGAAATTAGTCAAGTTGATGCTGTTATTCTCGTTGGTGGAATGACACGTATGCCTCTTGTACAAAAATATGTACAAGATTTCTTCAAAAAAGCACCAAATCACTCTGTGAACCCAGATGAAGTTGTTGCTATGGGAGCTGCTATACAAGGAGGTATTCTCCAAGGTGATGTTAAAGATATGCTCCTTTTAGATGTCACTCCTCTTTCATTAGGATTAGAAACACTTGGTGGAGTATTCACAAAACTTATCGATAGAAATACCACTATACCAACACGTAAAAGTCAAACCTTCTCAACAGCTGCTGATAATCAACCTGCCGTTTCTATACACGTCTTGCAAGGTGAGCGTCCTATGGCTGCTGATAATATGACTCTTGGTAGATTTGATTTAACTGGTATTCCTCCAGCACCACGTGGATTACCTCAAATAGAAGTTACTTTTGATATCGATGCAAATGGTATAGTCAATGTCTCTGCAAAAGATTTAGGTACTGGAAAAGAACAATCTATTATTATCACTGCAAGCTCAGGACTCTCCGATGAAGAAATCGATAGATTGGTAAAAGAAGCTGAAGCAAATGCTTCTGCAGACAAAGCGAAACAAGATCTTGTTGAAGTACGAAATCATGCAGATACTATGATTTATACAACAGAAAAAAGTATTGCTGATTTAGGAGATAAACTTGATGAGAGTGTAAAAACTAACATAGAAGCTAAAATCACTACTCTTAAAGAATGCATGACTGGTGATGATATAGAAGCAATTAAACAAGCTACTGAAGCATTAACAAAAGAAGCTCATACTCTTGCTGAAGAAATGTATAAACATACAGCAGCAACACAAAACGCAGAGTCTCCTTCTGACGATAAAAAAGATGATAATGTCGTTGATGCAGATTATAAAGAAGTATAATCTACACAGTAGAGAGATATAAGTAAAATATCACATAGATGATGCTGTGGGAGTTTTTTATTCCCATAGCATTTTTTTATTCATCAGAATTGCGTGTATTCGATGTCTTATTACTCAAATGCTTTATAAAAGCAGTGCGTATTGCCTCGATTTGAGAATTGATACTCGCATTGATAATACCTATATCGCTCTCTAAAATACAATCCCCACGTGCTAAATGAGTATCTGGTGTTATGTCAAGAAATGATATGCCTGGATATGTTCTCACTATTTCATTAAGATTTTCTTGAACAAAGGGAAGATCTTCTGGTGAAAGACGGATTAATACCTTTTTTTGTTGTCGTACATAGTTAAGCGCTTTATGAACAATAGCATTGATACGATCTTTATCTTCCATCTTACCTATTATCTTTTCAATAGCTGTTGTTACAATATCTACCATTGTACTCTCAATACTTGCAAAATAGTCTACTCCTGCAGCTATTTGCTCTATCATTTTTGCTGCAAGCTCCTTCTTACCATCTTCAAGACCAGCTTCAAAGCCTCGTTGTTGCATTATTTTGTATTCTTCTTGTGCCATTTCTATAATTTGTTGAGCTCTACGTTTTGCATCTTCCATAATAGAACGACTCTCAAAGAATCTTGCATAATCCTCTGCTTTAAGAATCTTTACATCAGAACTCACTCCTATTTGATTATGAGTTAGAAAAAAAATGGGGTCCATTCTGGTGCTACCTCCAATGTAAGAATTTTGCGAAGAACAGGAAATAATTTATTCGATAATACTTTTCTCTGCACTGTAGAGAATTCTTCAGGCCCTACAGCATTGGGATCATATTCATCACTTGAGAGAAATCCACGTGGCAGTTTCAACATAATACTTTTTTGTAATATCTTTGGTAATGTACTTACACAGAGTCCTAAACCATATCTACCACTCTCTCGTACAAGGTCTTCTATATCCCAATGATTAGGGAGCTTAAACATATTGTACAGACTATCTACATCATGCAAAAATAGTGGAACTCTACGAACTCCGAAATCAGCTGCTTTCTTGCCAAATATAGTACGAAGACCTGTTACACCTCCTTGCTCTATTATTTTACGAACACGAGCATGAAAAATCATCATACCAAGAAAAATACTTAACTCCTCTAAAATACTCCCTGGTAGAAGAGCAAAGCGAGTATGGTATTCACTAAAATCTGTGAACCAAATTCCTTTTGGCTTCGCACTCCCGACTAGTATATCAAGATGCTCTGTATAATATAAGGCTGCTCTGCGTGAAGAGAGAATAGTTGGTAAAAAATCTCGCTTGAAGAGTACTTCTCCTATACCTACATAATGTGAGCTATGTATTTCATTTGATTTACGTAGGTTAAAATACACAATATGCTCTACAATAGGGTGTTCTTCTTGAATCATCTTTTTGAAAAACTCACTTGTTACCTTATCTTCAATTGCAACATCAAATGAATCATCATCTCTACTCTCTTCCTTATGATCACTTTGTATATGTGTTGTCTCTATATCATCTTCACTTACAAAATGTTTTTGTGGAGTATCTATAGGCGCATCTTCTACAAGTGAATCGTTATACTCCTCAATAACATCTTCCTCTTCTTCTGAAAGTAGAGTCTCTTCTTCGCTCGATTCATCATGGATAAAATACCCCTCCTCTTGTTCTTCTTCGACAAATCCTGTAGGAGTATATTCCTCTTCTTCTCTATCTTCTTCCATAGTATCCTTACCTTATTGCTCTCATGTGGTACTATACTTCTTCAATGCCTGCCTTGCGTTGTTGCATTGTAATGAAAATGAATGTACCAGCACCAATCACTATTAATAGTCCTATTCCAGAGAATATCAGAATCGTTGTTTTTGAACTCTCTGCTATAGGTGGAGGAATATTAGGTGTTGCTTGGAATAAAAAGACACTTACATTTTCTTTCTTTAATCCCCCGATACTATTCTCTACCATAACCTTTATTTTAGGGACTTGTGATTCTATATCTGCTTCTGCAGAATATTTGATAAATACTGAAGCCGATGCAGGTAAAATATTTGTTCCTAACGAATCCTGTTCTTGAGGCACAACATGCACACGAGCTACAAGTACTCCATCTAATTGAGCTATTGTCGATGCGACTTCCTGTGAAAGAGCATACATAAAGCGAACTTTTTCTTCCAGAGGTGTAGAAATCATACCCTCTTTCTTAAATACTTCTCCTAAGCTTGTAAACTTTTCTTTAGGTAGTCCGTGAGCATCAAGAAGTGCAACTGCTCTCACCATGTTACCCTCGTCTATCATGAGTGTCCATGTCCCCTCTGCCCCTGCTGACTTTTCTACACTGATATCATGTGCAAGGAGAAGTGCCGTGATTGCATTTGCATCAACTTCACTGAGACCAGAATACAAGTTGACTTTACAGCCTACGAGTACAAGGAATAGTATACCTAATATTAACTTCTTCATAGTTTTCTTTTCTTCTCTATGTCTAGGAAAATTTTGCTCTC
>CAMWXW010000067.1 GCA_947178315.1 uncultured Desulfovibrionaceae bacterium
TGCGTGACCTCACAACATGATATGTACCAATGCTTGCATTATATATAAGATATATGATATAAAAATAACAACTATGTAGTCTATAATACAGAATATTTGGGAGGATATTATGGGGAAAACAGCATTGATTTTTCCAGGACAAGGCTCTCAAACTCCTCATATGGGGCAAGAGATCGCAGAACACTATCCAGAAGCAATGAAGTATTGGATTCAAGCTGAAGAGTATTCTGAACTACCGTTACGAAAAATATATTGGGAAACATGTTCTCAAGAAGAAATGGTACGTACACAAGCCCTTCAACCTGCACTTACAGCGTATGCACTCTCTCTACTCCATACTAGAAAATACACATATGACGCTGTTGCAGGGCATAGTCTTGGAGAATTTCCGGCTCTTTTTGCATGTGGTGCTCTTTCTGCTGATGCTGTTCTCTACCTCACCGCTAAACGAGGGCTTCTTATGGATAATGTAGATCCTCAAGGAAAGGGAAGTATGATAGCTATTCTTAAACTCGAATTAGCTATGGTTGAAGAAATTGTTGCTACTGTGCGTTCTGAATATGGGGAAAGCATTTTTATTGCAAACTATAATACCCCTGCTCAATATATTCTTAGTGGAGAACAGCGTGTATTTGAACGTATTAAAGAACTTACACAACAAGCAAAAGGAAAAGCACTCCCTCTCGCTATTGGAGGAGCATTTCATTCTCCTATGATGCAGAAAGCACAAGAAGATTTTATCCCTTATTTACAAGAAGTTGAATGGAATACGCCTCATGTACCGTTCTATAGCAATGTTACAGCCTCACCTCTTACAAATCCAACTGATATACAACATGCTATGGAAAAGCAGATTACATCACCTGTCTATTTTATTAATCTCTTACATGCTATGCATAGTCATGGAATAACAAACTTTATTGAAGTCTGTGCAAAATCTATCTGTACTTCATTTGTAAAAACAACACTTGGTACAGATATCACTTGTGAAGTATCCTCATAATAAAAGCAAAGAAGTTATAAAAATAGTTGATACAATACATATTCTTACTCTAGAGTATGTATTGATCGAATAATAGAATGACGTATTTTATGCTTTCCAATGTTGCATTAGATATTCAAGTAAATTGGGATTACACATAGGAGAAAGTGTTGCCGTAATATATGCAGATCGTAGCTTCTCATATGCACTATTAAGATCGTCATTTACAATCCATGCCGAGAACCAGCTTGCTGCACGTATTTCTTCCTCTGCATTATTGAGGCGTCGAGCTATAGATTCTTGATCTTCTGTACCACGAGACTGTAGACGTTCCACCAATGTCGTATATGACGGTGGAATAATAAAGACATAAAATCCTTGTTTCAAAACACTATAAAGTTGCTCAGCACCTTGAACATCTATATCAAATAAAATATCTTTACCTTCATCAAGTAAACGCTGTGTTTCTTCTAATGGAGAACCATAGTATGCTCCATGAACATATGCCCATTCAACAAAAAAGTTATTATTTTTTAATACTAAGAACTCTTCTTCTGTAACAAAATGATAGTGTTCACCATCTCTTTCATTCGGTCTTGGTTTACGTGTTGTGTATGATATTGAAAATGAGAATGTAGTAAATTCATCTAAGAGTTTTCGTATCAATGTCGTTTTACCTGCTCCAGACGGAGCTGATACAACAAAGACTATTCCTTTACGATGATTCATATTTTATTTACTCTCTACAATACGTTGCTGTATAGTTTCTGGCTGTAAGGAAGATAAAATAACATGATTTGTATCCATGACAATAATACAACGTGTCTTTCTACCCTGTGTTGCATCAATCAGCATACCGGATTCTTTTGCTTCTTCACGTATTCTTCTCATCGGTGCAGATGTCGGAGGTAAGACACAGATAATCCTCTTACGCATGATATATGTGCTAAAACCAATATGTACCACATCTTCCATAGAGCTATCCTTATTTTGTTCCTATAGCACATTTTATCTTTTATCGCAAGATATTTACTTACTTTTTGATTCTAAATCTATAGTATTCTGGGAATTCCTTAAAAAAATATCCTATAAAATAAAGTGAACCACAAAGAAGGATATCTCCCTTTATATTATTAGCACACACCATTTCTATTGTCGCTCGTAGAGACGGACAATGTATATATGACGTATCATATTGAAGTATATCTTCATAAGAAACAGCACGTGGACTATCTATAGTAAAATAATATATTGGTGTTCCTCTTGCTATCTTATGCACCCATGTTACAGTTTCTTGTATTGATTCTCTGTATACTGTGGAATAGAAGATTGCTTTTATTTCTCTTGTTTCACAATACTTATATAATGCCTCTAACCCTGCACAATTATGCGCTCCATCAAGAAGTAATCGTGTATTACCTGATAATACAATTTCTTCCATGCGACCAAGAAAATAAGTCTCTCTATATATCTCCTCTACATAGGACTCTACACAACCTATAGAAAGCATATGACACATATGACTCCATGCAAGGTACGCAAGACTTGCATTGATAGATTGATGCTTCCCTTGTAATGAAAGCGTATACTTTATCGTCTTATTAGAAAAGATAATATCTTGTGGTGCAAACTTACATAGAACATCTTTCACTTCTTCTTTTTGAGGAGCGGAGAGAACAATACTATTTTTCTGAATAGCCCCTGCTTTTTGCTCTGCAATAGCACGATATGTTCTCCCTAAGATATGTTCATGATCAAGATCAATAGGCGTAAAGCATTGTATACAGTGAGGAAGAATACTTGTTGCATCATATTTTCCTCCTAAACCAGCTTCCATAACAGCTATCTCTACGTTCTTAGATGAAAAAATATAGATTGATAGCAAAAAAATATATTCAAAGAAAAGTAACTCACGGGTATCACATATATGCTCTACTATCCTTACTGCTTCAAGCCACTCATCTTGTGTACACATTTCTCCATTAATAAGAATACGTTCTGTAATGCTAACAATATGAGGAGAAGTAAAAAGACCTACATTCACTCCATGCTTATAGGCCAAATTTGCTATATAAACACTCGTTGAGCCTTTTCCATTTGTACCTAGTATCTGGATATAGCGAGGTTGAGAGAATCCACATCTTGAAATATAGTGAGAGAGTGCCTCATAGGCATGTGTCACAGGTACTAGTGTTGGTTGTATACGAGTAGTCTGCTTTGATAGAAGCATCACATATAATGATTCTATTGTTTTATATGTATTTTCTTTCATCGATGATTCATAAGAACATCACGTATATTATGAGAATATACGTGATTTATCTTGTTGCTAGTACAAATAGCATATAGACTTATAAGAAGATATGGCTTTTATTGCTCAAGAAGATGTGTTGGATCTACAGCTGTACCATATGAATGCATTGTAAAGTGCAAATGTGGACCTGTTACTCTTCCTGTTGCTCCTGCAAGACCAATAATTTGTCCTGCTTTTATCACATCACCTCTTTTCACATTGATTTTACTTAAATGTGCATATCCTGTAATAACTCCTTGTCCATGATCAATATAAATAGTATTCCCTGTAAAATATTGATTGCTAGCAAAAAGTACTTTACCTGGTGCAACAGCACGTATAGGATCACCTACTGCTGCCTTAAAATCAAGGGCATTATGTGGATTACGAGGCTGACCATTATATACTCTTCTAGCTCCAAATGGACTTGTAAGTATTCCTTCTGCTGGACGAACCCAACCTTTTTCTGTCCACATACGAGTAGCACTATTGGTTGAAAAAATAGCTTTACGTTCAGCAAGATCTTTGTTTATTCGTGCCATTTCTTTCTGTGGAGGAACTACATATGTCTGTTGAACATTTAAATTTTGAGTTCTATAGGTTCGCTTTGTACTTTGAAGTGTATATGTACGCTCTTGTCCATTGATAGTAAGTCGTAATAAATGCTTACCAGCAGGGGTATCTACAGGCAAAGCAAACATTCCTACTGAGACTTGCTTTCCATTTTCGTTTAATGGAGTCATGACATACTGCTTATCTCTCCACACAACTATTACAGAAATAGGAGTTGTATCCTCTACTTTTACAAAAAAAGGAACTCCATCTTCTATTTTACTAGGTACTACTATTGTTGGAGCAGCTATACTTTGTTCAACTAATCCTAATAGAAGGATACTATAAACTATAAAAAAAACTATCTGTTTCTTCTTCATATCTAATCTTCCTTTGACACAACACGTACTTGAATGACACCATCTCTAAAATATAACGATAATAACGACGTCTCTAATGATGCAATTTGTGTTACACGCCTTCTCGACATATCCTCAACACAAACATAGCCCTGAGCTATAATACGCTCTGGAGAGATAAGACGCAACATAGTGGAACAATGAGCAATAGTACGTAATAGCATTGCAATATACTTTCGTATTGCTCCATGCATGCGTTGCAATAAATATTCTAATCGCTCCAATCCCCTTTTTAGTATACCTAAAAAACTATAGCTTTCAAGCCTCTTTTTCATCAGAGTATAAAGTATACATTTATC
>CAMWXW010000068.1 GCA_947178315.1 uncultured Desulfovibrionaceae bacterium
ACAAAGATCCTAGTATAAATGAGTATACTGTATCACCATCTATGCTCTTAGGATATGTAATCCATTCTAAGCCTGTACCATTATATACCAGATGTTCTTGTTCTTCTAGTTTACTTGTCACACCATCTAAGAGTAAAGACGTAGATAAAGCTGATGAGACTCTTCTCATATCTGCTATGTGAACATGATCCTCACCATGATATGTCCTTTTACTCACTGCCATATCCATCATTCTAACAAATTCATCAGTTTTACCTTGTAAAGTTTCTATATCAGATTTCCCCTCTGCAAAAGTAGATTTTCCTATAAAAAGAGCTTGGTTCATTAAATCAGAAAGATAGTAAGAGGCATCTGATACCGATTGAGATAATGGATTCTGTCTCCCTTTATATTTTTCGATACGCTCTGCTTCCTCTAAATCCCATTTCTTCTTATACTGTAGCTTTCCTGAGAATGTTACATTCTGCTTGACATCTCCTTTATATTGCCATTTATTGAAGCCTTGCATACGACTATCACTTACTCTACCTATTACTGATGAAACAATACCTGGTAAAAATCCAGCTGCTGAGAGTCCAAGTGAAAAACCTAATCTTCTCACTCCTTCCATAGATATCATTTGTAGCAAGATGTTTCCACCATGCTGAATCATAGCCATTGGGAGTGACATAGCAGTAAGCATTCCTCCCCCTACTAGTAGACCTGCTTTCGCTACAGAACGCACTACTTGGCCTGCAAATGTATTGGCTAATGACATATTATATAAATTTCTCATCACTTGCTTTGCTCGTACAGCCGGTTTAGAAAGTGTATTTTTACGAACTACTCCCTCAATAGTAGATTGTAATGTCTCTCTACTTCCATCATTTAAGGAAAACTCTACTTTGGCTTTCAAGTGCTGTATAAATGGTGTCATAGTATCATCTTGATTATATCTATCTTGATCAAGAGTCATTTCTAGCCCACTATTAAGCACATGAGTAGCAACAAAGCGTGATGTCTCCATTGCTCCAAAACCCTTTGTATTATGAACTACTCTACCATCAGTTACTTTAAGAGCCTTTAGCTCCTCATCGACCATAATAGATCTTTCTTGCTCAATATACTCCTGTACAGCATTTGTATAACGTAATAATGAACTTAGATGTGATAGATTCGTTTGACTTGCTTGCATTGCCTTATCTAGTTCTTCCTCTGACTTATAATCTCCATAGAGTCTTGAAACCGCAATTTGTAGACAGTTGACATATGACTTAGCATACGCATCATTGAGTCGAGATTCATTTAGAGATTCTTTAGAGCCAATACCATCTTCAGGAAGTATCTGTGATATATCCTCAAGAGGGTGTAATCCTGCTACTTTACGAAGTTTATTAAGTTCAGCAAGTAGTTTCTTAGCAACACTTATAGATATAGGTAGGTTAATACGACGAATACTAGATTCAAATGCATTATACAATGCTCGTATCATAAAAACATTTGTATCAAGTCGACAAAGGTTATTTGGTATATCCTTGTCTAGGAGTATCATCTTTTTTAGCTCATAAGCTACATCTTGTACCTCTTGTACAGTTTGTGGATAGACTGTTTCTTTCTCTAAATCTAAATTTCTCTGCACTAATTCTTTTTTGTACACTTTTTTGAAAAATTTATCGACAAGAACAGGTGCTTTACTATCTTCAACATGTGCTACCCACTTCTTAAGCATATCCATAGTCTCATGTATTTCTGAACTCTGAGGTGAAGATAAATATATATCATCTTCAAGACTGCGTAAGATAGAGTCAATTACAGTCGTAACAGTGATAAGATCCTTTAACATAAGCTTACGCATGCCAAGACCTTGATAATTCTTCATTTGCATATCTACAAGAGAGTTTAATATTCCAGCATATTCCTGTAGTTTCTCCTGATGCTCTTGAGAAACATATGGTGCTGCTCCATTTAATATATCCTGTATATGCTGTTTAACCTCTTGCTTAAAGACTTTTGGTACCTGTCTATTGCTCGATCTCACTGCACTCAAATGCTTAACGCCCTCATACATAAACCGAACAGCTCTATTTTTAATCTTACCATCTAGTTTAGAGAGAGTAATTCCACTCGTCTTATTGTATGAGAGAGTTTTATTAGATGCATTTTTAACTAGATTCTGGAGATCTACATCTCTTAACATAGCTATATTTTTATATGAACTTCTAGTTATAACACGTTGTCCAAGTCCGAAATACTTTCTTCCATGAATCTTGCCTAGAGCTTTTCTTCCCGTTCTTGAAATATTATTTATACCATCGGCGTTCTTGGTTTTTCCAGAAATACTATTTAGCAATATTGCTGTCGAGAGCTCACCAAATACTTCTTTTCCACCAATTCTTCTCATTATATCTTCCCTTATATAATATGAACACACTAGCTAGACTTACTTTATTAGGAATATCGCAATTTTTATGAACTTATTTATAGAGAATGATACTGACAACAATCTTATATCTCTAACTATCTAAGAAATAGATAAAATATAAAATACTAAGTGATTGAAAGAAAACGTAGTATTATTCTTTAGCTCACAGTATATCGCACTTGTTTAGACTCTTGCTAATCTGCAATTATTTATGTATCATAGATGATATTAGTTAGCATTTTCTTCAACATAAAGGCATCTATTATGAAACACATCACATTATCAGAATACTATGAACAAAAAGCATCGAATAGTAATGCTCATCTACTTGCTCCATATATTAAAGCAATGGCATATAGTGGGATATCCATTCGTTCAGTTATTGCCAATGCAAGTATAGATGGGATATATGGATATACTGGTACAACTAATATTCATGGTGAAGCTGTTCAGCATCTTGATGTCATTGCCGACACATGTTGTATCGAAAACCTAAAAGAATGTAGGATTGTTGCTGGCGTTGTGAGTGAAGAACAGAATGAACCTATTATTTTCGATTCCCTCCATGCTCCCTACGTCGCTGTTATTGATCCTCTTGATGGTTCTTCTAATATAGAGACGAATAATACTATCGGTACTATTTTTTGCTTATTTAAACGTGTAACTCCTGTAGGAGAACCAATCTCTAGCAATGACTTTCTTCAAAGAGGGACATCATGTGTATGTGCTGGATATATTGCCTATGGTCCTGCTACAATGTTAGTCGTCACAACAGGAAATGGAGTAGATGTCTTTACTTATTCTTCTGAACTCAACGATTTCATACTGATAGAAAAAAGAAGAGAAATGCCATCACAAGGCCCTTCTTATTCGATCAATGAAGCCTATCTACATACTGTAGACTCCTCTACACAAGAATATATCAAAAGAATAAAAGAAAAATCATCACACTCTTTACGGTATGTCGGCTCTTTAGTAGCAGATACGCATAGAATATTGTGGAAAGGAGGTATTTTTATATATCCGACACAATATCATAATAACACTCCTAAAGACAAATTACGACTGCTCTGTGAATGTATACCAATTGCCTTTCTTATAGAACAAGCCGGCGGAGAAGCAACTAATGGATCTACACGCATACTTTCTCTTCTTCCTCAAGATATCCATGAACGAAGTGCTCTCTACTATAGTTCACAGAAAGAAATGGAAGATTGGAAAAAATGTATGCAAATTACATCTTAAAATCTAAAATAAATAAATGGATTATATGTTGACGCACAGATAAGAAAGAGAGAAAGTATCGCAATACAGAGAGATGTGATATTGATAGAAAAAGAATAGGCTCTATTTTCCTCTTTCACTTCACAAAATAAAGACTTCGTAATCCCTGTTGAAAGCAATATCGCTATTATAAGCACGATTACTATCTTTGCATCTAAATAATACCATATATTATAGCCTATTTCTCTCTTACTTGGAAAACCTAACATAGCCCGTATATAACGTATACCATAACGAAGACTATCTGCCCTAAAAAGAACCCACCCAAAACTGAGGAATATCAATACATAGCAATGTCTTAGTGCAATATGATACCATCTTGTATAGTGTTCGATAGTACACATACGCTCTACTATGACTACGATTCCATGTAAGATACCCCATACAATAAATGTCCATTCTGCCCCATGCCATATCCCTGTTGCAAGAAAAACAACAAAGAGATTAAAGTATGTACGTGATGTTGATATACGATTTCCACCAAGAGGAATATAAAGATATTCTCTAAACCATGCTCCCAATGTAATATGCCATCGTCGCCAAAATTCAGTTATACTACGTGATATATAAGGATAGTTAAAGTTTTCTGGAAAGCGAAATCCAAATATTCTACCCAATCCTATAGCCATATCTGAATATCCACTAAAATCAAAATAGAGCTGTAGTGAATAGCATATTGCACCAAGCCATGCTATACTGATATCAAGAGATGAGGAATGTAAAGAAAAAATAGCATCAGCTGTATTCCCCAATGTATTTGCAATAATGACTTTTTTACCAAGACCAAAAGAAAAACGACGTAGTCCAAAGAGAAGAGAGTCGGGGGGGGGGGGGGGGGGGGG
>CAMWXW010000069.1 GCA_947178315.1 uncultured Desulfovibrionaceae bacterium
TTTCCAGCAGAAGACGGCATCCGCCTTCGCCTCTTGGCTCGGGGGCTCTGAGCTGTGTATCAGAGACAGGTATATACGTAATATAAAGAGAAAGGGGGAGTAGATATGGTGAGAATAGCCATCAATGGATTTGGACGTATAGGGAGATATCTAACAAGATTAGTTGCACTTCGTGAAGACTGTGAGATAACTGTTATCAATGCACGTGCAGATAATGCAACACTAGGACATCTCTTACAATATGATTCATCTCAAGGAACATATACAGCTCATGTAGATTGTGATGCTGATGGACTTAGTATAAATGATAAACATATCAGAGTGACTCATAATCCATTGACAACGCTTGATTGGAAGACATATCCAGCCGATATCGTGATTGATACAACAGGAACAGTGAAAACAAAGTCTGATGCAGAGCGTCATCTTGATGCAGGAGCTCCTCGTCTTCTTGTCTCCTCTCCTCTTAAAGAGAGTGATGCAACATTTGTATATGGAGTCAATCATACAGAATATATGCCTAGTAAACATCATATTATTTCTGCAGCGTCATGTACAACAAATTGTCTTGCACCAGTTGCAAAGGTACTTCACAATACGTTTGGAATAGAGTACGGTACTATGACAACAGTACATGCATATACAATGAGTCAACGTCTTCTCGATGGTACTGAAAAAGATTTGCGAAGAGCGAGAGCTGCAGCACTTTCTATTATTCCGACGTCAACAGGCGCTGCAAAAGCAATAGGGCTTGTCTTGCCTGAACTACAAGGAAAGCTCCATGGTATGGCAATGCGTGTTCCTGTAGCAACTGGTTCTATCGTTGATTTTGTCTGTATGCTTGGTACAAAGGTCACAAAAGAAGAGGTAAACCATGCCTTAGAGAAAGCTTCTCAAGAAGAACTTGCTGGAGTCCTAGGTTATACAGAAAAACCTCTTGTTTCATGTGATTATATCGGGACAACATATGCAAGTGTCATAGATAGTCTTTGTACAGATATTGTTGATGACTCTCTTGTAAAAGTACTTTCATGGTATGATAATGAAGCGAGCTTTACAAATCAGCTTCTGCGTTTGGCACAATATATTGTAACATCTTCATAATGTGTGATATATGCGACAGAGAACAAAATCAATAAGTATACTGTTTAGTGCAGTGCTTTCATTTATATTGGTGTATCAAGTGCTTTTATGTTTTCTTGATAATGAAGATGGTATTAGTATTACTTTTATTAGTGCCTCTTCTCCATTTTGGGCATATTTTATCGATGGATATCATATTATCTGCACTGTATCATGGCTTGTTGCGTGTAGTATATTTTGGTTTTTCTCTTTCTCATTTGTATGTCCAATAAAGCGGAATATGAAAATAAGATATAAATTCTATACTGTAGCCTATAATATTCTTTTGTATTGTATCGCTATGTATATATTAACACAACTCACAAGTGCAGAAATGCCAATGCGTATGATACCGTGTATACTTGCTATAATTCTTTTTGGAATCGTATATGTAGTTCATCGTGCAACGCTTCGTTAGAAATATACGTTATAGGAGTGTGTAAGCTCTTATTCTATCTTCTCCAATGACAACCACGACATTCTTTCTATGAGCGAGATGTTATAGAAGAATAATACTTGCTAATCCAAGAAAAATGAAGAATCCAGCACTATCTGTAATCATGGTTAAGAAAATACTTGATGCATGTGCTGGATCTCTACCGAGTTGTCGTAAGATAAGCGGGATAGAAGCTCCTATCAATGCACCAATAAACATATCGAGAATGAGAGAAGCTCCGAAAACAAAAGAAAGCGCACGATCATCTGTAAGTAAGAATAAAGAGAGACTTGCAAAAATTGCGATTATTATACCAGCAAGGAGTCCTATTTTACACTCTCGTGCAATTGTAAACAATGCTCTATTAAGGTTGAATCGCTCTGTTGCAAGCTGTCGTAAGATAACGGCAAGAGATTGTTGTCCAGTATTTCCTGATTGATTCGCTACAATAGGCATAAGTACAGCTAGGATTGCAAGCCGTGCGATATCATTCTCAAAGAACGAGACTATATAGGCAGCACAAGAAGAAGTAAATACATTAACAAAAAGCCATGGTAGTCGTGCTTTTGTTGACGTAAGCCATGGGGTATCTACTGTTTCATCTGTCGATACTCCAACCATACCTAACATCATATCGTGTCCTTCATCTTGAAGATGCTCTATATCTTGATATGTGATAACACCAAGAACTTTGCCTTCTCCATCAATAACAGGCAAGGCCTTGAAGTTATAGTGGTCCATGAGTCTCACTACTTCTTTATCTGGAGTATCAGAAGAAAGGGTAATCAGTGGTTTATCAGAGAGCTTAGTTGAAAGTGGAGCATGTGCTTTCATGAGAAGGACATCACGTAATGAAAGCACTCCACATAGAATATCAGCATCATCAACTATATAGGCGTAATATGGAATTTCTTTTTCTTCTTGCATTGCAGTGAGTATATGATGCATTGCCTCTCCTGCAGTGAGATTCTTATTAAGAATAACAATCTCTGTATTCATGAGTCCAGCAGCTGTATCTTCGCTAAAGCTTATGAGTTTGCGTAGTTCCCGTGCTTCTTCTGTAGGAAGCGATTGCAAAAGAACTCTTCGAGTTGAGGGTTCAAGTGTCCGTAAAATATCAGTAGCATCATCTGGTGAGAGGGCGTGAAGAAGAAGAGTTGCTCGTGTGTTGCTAAAGAAGACAAATATTTTGGCTTTAAGATACTCATCAAGTTCAACAAAAACTTCTGCGGCAAGCTCAATGGGCAATTGTTCTAAAATATGTACTTGTTCATCTATAGGCACAGTCAGGATATATGCAGCAATATCCTCAGGGTGATATTGACTCTCTAGTTCTTCAATTGGGACGTAGTGTGTCGTATTTTCTTGAGACATCGCCATAGTTCACTCTCCGCACTTGAGTAGTAAGATACATAGTATATATGATATTGCTATGATTTGCAATCTCTTCGCTATAGAGCTTATAGCATATAAATCGGCATCTATGGAGACGTCAATAGAGAGATAAGAGGATAAGAAAATGAGAGCATATAATCTCAGTCTGTAGTGGACTATGGATATTGTAGCATGCTAGGATAGGAAAAGAAAATGTCTATGGATAGGAATATGAATCTCTCATGTATTCTCATTTGTATGCAGTACTCATAGCTTATGTGAGTATGTGTTACAATGTCTATGCGGGTGATGAAGAGGGAGTGCTGTATCTTGCTCAAAAATCAATAAGAAGTTGGGCTTCTTTTAGAACAAAATGTAGAATAGATATGTTATCAATATGGAATACATCTCAAGAATGTATTATAATATCATTAAGGAGAGTAGCATATTGATGCAATATATATGTACTATAAGAGTAGAGTAGGAAGTATCACGGTGTATGAGAGTACTAAACTCACTCTCTCTATGGGAACAGTGTAGTAGGACGCTCATTCATTCTTCTTAATACAGTGGGAGAGATACTATTACGTATATCTAGGTTATCTCTTTGTAGTATGAATGCTTTTAGTATAAATGTAGATATATTGCTTGACATTATTTTTACTCTCATGATACGGTTGAGAATAATAGATGAATAATCTATTGAGATTACTAAGGAGGATACCATTATGAACACAAACGAATCTTGTTGTTGTGAAAATGAAGAGTTTTGTTTGGGAAAACCAATGAAAGAATTCTCTGTAAGCATATACGATGCTAAAACAAGAAAGCAAGGAACATTTACAGATAAAGAAATGGAAGGTAAATGGACAGTATTTATGTTCTATCCAGCAGACTTTACCTATGTCTGTGCAACAGAACTAAAAGAGCTTTCACGAGTCTCTGAAGTGTTTGGGGATAAAGTGAATGTTCTTGCAGGCTCAACAGATACTGTTTTCTCTCATGAAGTATATCACAACTATGATCCTATATTGAAAGATGTAAACTATAAATTCGTTGGAGATAACACAGCAGATCTCTCCAGCTACTTCCGTATATATAATTGTGAAACTGGATTGGATTACAGAGGAACATTTATTATAAATCCTAAAAAAGAAGTTGTTGCTTCTGAAGTTCAATTCTACAATGTAGGTAGAAGTATTGATGAACTTATCCGTAAATTGCATGCGTTTATGTATGCATTTGAAAATCCTAATGAAGTTGTTCCATGTAACTGGCAACCAGGAAAAGAAACATTAAAACCTGCAGAATTAACTGTCGGTAAAATTGGTGATTCTTACAAAGGATAATTAGTATATAGCAATACTATATAATACAGCACTGTCCTCGTATCAAGCGTATGGTATGAGTCAGTGCTTTATTGTATATTCATATTTTATTTCTTCTCATTATCAATATACATCTTCTTTACACAATAGTATAAGACTCTCTAGAGAGGAAC
>CAMWXW010000070.1 GCA_947178315.1 uncultured Desulfovibrionaceae bacterium
GTAGCTATCGTGTTCAAAAAGCTACTCTGTACGCTAATAATGATATCATGAAGTTATAGGAAGAATCAAGCATCTATGTACAAGGGAATAATCTATAAAGAAGATGAATTATTTTCTTGAAATGAAAGTGATGTAGTGGAGAATAATTTCATATTTTCCTTGTTTTTTTTTGTAATGCACAGATAAGTTGTAAATCATGAGTTTCTAATACTTCAAGTACAAAACCTTCTACCATTTCTGGTATATTGATAAATGTTGTATAGATTGTATTATTCTTAATAGACATACTCCCTACATATCCAAGAGCAGGGGGATCTTCGACATGAGGTGTAGCAAAGACAAGTGGGAGTTCTTGCTTTGAAACACTTTGTAAAAGAAGTGAATAATATGGTCGTAATGCTTTATCTACCCGTAAAGGATATGGTGCTGTTTCGATAAGCTGATATCCAGCTTCACTCAAAGGACTTTTCTTAAAATACGGGATAGAGGAGAAGCTCATACCTATGACTTCTTTTTGTGCAGGATTAAGTCCATCTCGTAATGTGGGTATATCTCCATCGTAAAAGCGTAGATATCCAAGTTTTGTAACAGCAGGAGGAACACCTCCACAAAGTCCGACATGCTGTAACTTAGTAAATCGAATATCTTGTTTATAAACAGGAACACTCATAGAGATAGAGACATAGTTGAAAAAACCATCATTAATGAGTTCAATAAGTTGAAGTGGAACATCAGTATAATGAGCAAAAAGATAATCACCAATGATTTTTAACTTATCTATGTAGCCAAAAGCTGGAAAATTATTTTCTGGGTGTCCTATGACAAATGGTGGAGGAGAATGTTTTTTGAGATTATATACCATTGCAATGAGATGCTCTTTTTGTACAGGAGCATTGTTTTTGTTATCTCCAACTCTACATACAGGTTTGAATCCAGCTAGTACGCTTGAATATAATTCTTGTAGAATGATTTTCTGATTACCAGGTGTCTTATTATAAAGGAGAGTCTCTACAACAATAGGATCAATACGCTCACATATAATGCGTAAATGGAGTGGAGGGAGAATATAAAAAGATTCTTTAGGTATCTTTGTATATGTTGAAAGCCATGTAGCATGCTCATTCTCTGTACTGACGCCTGAAATAAGAGATGAAAGAGTAGAGAAAAATCCTTTTTTCTTACGAGGCTTCTCTTTTTTAGGTTCTGTCTCTTGTATTGCTCTGACTTTATGTTTTGTTTTCATACCAACCTATATAGAGTTCATATACTTCATGATAGGAAGAGAAAGAAGTGCGTTACGAATGCTTTAACATAGTTTCTTTTAACTTCATAATACGCTGATACGATTCTTCTATTCTCTTAATAGATACACGACCTCTTCTAATAGCATTTATAAGTATCTTCTGTATACGTATCGGTAAATCCCTATCATATTCTATATTATTTCCAAAGAGTAAAATATCGACACCTGCATTGACTGCTTGTATAACGACATCTTGTAAATCGTAATGTTTAGTGATTGCTTGCATCTGTAAATCATCTGTTATGACAACACCAGTCCAACCTATTTCATCTCGTAACAGTGTAGTGATTGTCGCATAAGAAAGTGAAGAAGGATAGTCTGGATCAATGCGTTTATTGATGAGATGACCTATAAGAACCATTCCATTATCACTATATTGTACTAATTCTTTATAAGGCTCTAGTTCTTGTCGAGTCCATGTTGCAGAGATATCAGGTAAACCGTAGTGTGAGTCTACTGTTGCACTTCCGTGTCCTGGAAAGTGCTTCAACGTGAATACAATAGAATGAGAGACAAGAGCATTGATCACAGAAATTGCATGTGGGAGGACTTCTTTTGTGGTCTTACCATAACTTCGTTCAACATTGCCAATAATAGGGCTAAATGGATTGATATTTAAGTCTATTACTGGAGCAAAGTTGAGATTTACTCCCATTTCTTGTAGAGCGAGTCCTAAATCATTCATCTGTTGCTGTGTTGCACTTACACCAAGTTGAGCAAGCTGGGCAGCTGATAGGGTATTAGGGATACCTGAGATATTGCGAAATCGCTGTACCCTCCCTCCTTCCTGATCGACACCTACAAAAAGAGGGACTCGTGCTTTTGATTGAAGGTATTGTATAAGTGTTGTTGTCTGTTGTTTATCTATAATATTTCGTATTGCTCCGGAATTAGTAAAATCCTTTGAGAATAAAATAATACCGCCAACTCTTCCTTCTTCGATATCTTGTGCTATATCTTCTACATTTTTAGGATTATAGCCATTGAATCCTACCATGATCATTTGTCCTATCATTGTAGGTAGACTTTCTTGTTTTTGAGAAGGTTCTTCTATATTTTTCAATGACTCTTCTGGAGTAATACTCCGAATGATATCATTTGAAAAACCATAGGAAGAATGAAATAGAGTAAGGAGTAGTACTGTTATATAAATAAAGGTTCTCATTCCTTGCTCCTGCTTCGTATAGCGTTGTATAGTATTATATTGTAGCAATAATATCACCTTTTGCATCAACATATGCTCGTGCAAGATGTGTAGTGTTATAAGCTAGACCATATTCTCCTTTGCTATTGATAAGGATAATTCCAGCAAAAGAGTGTGTTATATCATGTAATATCTCAACGGCACGTTTTGCAGATTCCATAGGGCTATACTCACGTAAAAAGTCGCATGCTGTTCTTGTGAAGAGAACACGTAAGATAGCTTCTCCAAAACCTGTCGCTGATGCACCACCTGTTGTGTTATCACAATATGTTCCAGCTCCGGGAAGGGGAGTATCTCCAATACGTCCACTAGGAGCAAGAGGAACACCACCTGTAGAAGTACCTGCTGCAAGATTTCCTTCTGTATCATAAACAACAGCACCTACTGTTCCATGAGGCATAAAGGCTTCTGCTAGTGAATATTTATTTTCTTGCTTTAATGTAGCAAAACGCTTTTTTTCTCGCTCTACTATAAGCTCACTATTTGAGATACGGGGGAAGCCTTTCTCTTGTGCAAATGCTTCTGCACCTGAACCACACAAAATGGAAAAATCTTCATCAAGTAATGCTCGTGCAATATCTATTGGATTCATATATTCCTTGATATTCATAACAGAAGCAAATGAGTGTGATTTCCCAACCATGATAGCTGCATCAAGCTCTACAGTTCCATTTGCACGTAAGACGCCACCTTTTCCTGCATCAAACGTTTCATCTGTTTCCAGAACACGAATAGCTGTACATACAGCTTCATGAGCGGGCATTCCTTTTTGTAAATCACTCCAAACAGCTTGTACAGCATTATAACAGCCCTTGATATGGTTCTCTTGCTCTTCTAGTGGTATTTCCCATGCTCCACCGTGTACTATGATTTTAGGTTCTTTTTTCATACTTTCTCCCTTTTGATTATATGACTATACTATGTATTTGAAAAAAAGAAAATAACTATAAAGACTTTACAGTAGGTAAGAGTTCAATAAAGAGTGGGTAGGTATAAACTACAGTGTAACACTCATTCCAAACATAGTCTCTATAAAATCATATTTTAACTTAAGCTTCATAGATCCATCTCTACCAGTTGTAATAGGGATATTATTTGTATAGCGTAGTCCTATATCAAAACTAATGTAGTCGTTAACTACCATAATGATACCAGCAGCTAATCCCCATGTAAAAGATGCTTCTGTTGATTTAACTGTAAACTCCTCTATTGTTCCATATATAGTTCCACCAACGCTTTGTGTTGGACTGAACACTTCAAGGCTTGGAACACTTAATTGAATATCATAAATAGTAATTCCTAGCATTGCCCCGATATAAGGGACAACAAGAGATTGTGTACCAATATCGATAAAAATTCCTAAATTTATATCTTGTGTTCCAGTGCGTAACTTAAAAGAGTGTTCTTGAAGAGCATAGGTAACACTATCTGCTTGATATCCATAGTCAGGATTTAAGGTTCCTCTGTTTTCTACAGAGTAAGCTTGAGTTTTTCCATAAAGAGAATAAGGTGCTCTTTGGGCATATTCTAATTCAAATCTCATATAAGCAGGAGCTGTAACATCTAATGAGGTAAGAGCAAAGCGAAATCCTAATGAAACAGCACCACCTCCTTCAACAGGAGAAGAAAATTTATCTGGAACAATATTGCTATTAGAAAAAATCATGTTGCTAATAGATGGAATAGTGTATCCAACAATACCTCGAATATTGATGAGGAATCCAGAAATATCAGGCTGTGTCGTTTTTGTCTGCTTAGTATTTAATGTACCAAGAGTACTTGTATCAGCAGCATAGGAGGGATAAGCGAGAACAACGACTACTAATAAAGAAAAAGTGTAGAGTAATAAATATCTATAGATCATATATGTCTTACCTTATTGCTAGTAGCTATAATCGGCAGACATATAT
>CAMWXW010000071.1 GCA_947178315.1 uncultured Desulfovibrionaceae bacterium
ATGTTAGTACAGGTAGAATTGTTCACTCTTTATACTCCATATTAGGTGAAAAATTTTCTCTTCGCATTGGTCTACAAGAAAGCACAACAGAAAGAGACTCATTATCTAATGTATTGATAGGTACACACCCATCTATTAAATCTCTACCGTATGTAAAGGCATTTACTATAACCACAATACCATTGGTTCTTTTCTACTCTGGACATACGATATCTACCATAGAAGAAGCAAATACTATGAAGATTGGTTATGTAGATTTCGGTATGTCAAGCACCACATTGCAAGAATACTATCCTTTTCTCACTATTGAAGTCTACTCAACAGTGCAAAAATTGATTAGTGCAATGGAAGAAGGCACTATTCAGGGCTGTATTTTACCTGAGGCGACATTATCATTTTTCATGAAAACTACGTGGAAGGAATTTACAAGTCCGATTGGCTATATAGGAGTAAACCTCTATGTACACAAAGATGATACAGCACTTTTGAATGAGATAACCTCAACATTTGTTGAACGTCTTGTTCAGGAGCAAGCAGAATCATCACCTTTCTCGTATGTAGTAATTTTTTGTCTTGTTCTTCTTCTTCCATTTCTTCTTTTCTTTCTGTATAGAAGAAGAGATGTCTTATTTCCCGATGCTCTTCTACGCACAACACTAGAGGTCACACGAGAAGTATTTTTTGATCACTTTTTATGTACGATAACTAAGTCAGGAGTAATCACTTCTGTTTCAAGTGGTATTGTAGATATTTTGGGATATGAGCCAGATGCAATTGTAGGACTCTCTATTACTACGATGCAAAAAGAAGGTCCACCTTTTCTCCTACCACCTAAAAATGAGATGCAACACTGTACAGTTATGCATATCAATGGTACTCTTATTCCTCTTGTCTTCTTCCCGATTAAGATAATCACTACAGATAGTGGAGAGCATCAGTATGAATTTATTGTCTTTAATATAACTCAACTTGTAGAAAGGCAAGAATATGCTTTTTCTATTATGTCCCTCTATCAAACAATCTTTGCAAGAGCTCCTATTGGTATAGCACGTTATGATGTAGCAAATGCTTCCTTTGTCCATATCAACCCTATACTTGAAGCAATCACAAAGAAAAATGCAAAGGAGCTTACACAAAGCTCTCTCCATGATCTTATAGGTTCATATGCTCATACGATAATAGATAAGGCAAAATATGGTAGTGTGCATGAGGTTATCTCCTTACAGAGCGATCTTCAAGAAAAGTGGATTATGGTCTATGCTAATGGACTCTATATAGCACAGACATATTATATAGATATGTTTTTTATTGATATCACAGAGCTATATCAAGAGAAGTGTGATGCCGAAACAATGAGAAGTCATCTTCAAGAGATAATTGATATCTTCCCCGAGCCTACATTTATTCTAGATAAGGATAGATATATCACAGTATGGAATAAGGCTCTTGAGTCGATGACTGGTGTATCAGCAAAGGCTATGGTTGGTAAAGATGATGGTTCATATAGCCTTCCTTTCTACGGTTCTTTACGGAAGATGCTTTGTGATACATTTTATGAAAGTGATGAAATTCAAGATTCTTCTATAGAGGAGCAAGGAGCAATTACTATAGAAGCATTTTGTCCTAATCTTAGTAGTGGTAAATATCTGTGGGTCTCGACAACAGCATTGCGTGATAAAGAGAGTAAGCCTATTGCTGTAGTTCAGACAATGCATGATATCACAAAGTCTAAAGAGACAATATTTGCTCTTGAACAAAGTAAAGAGCGTTATATCATGGTCTTGGAAGCGTCTAATAAAGGGGTATGGGAAATAGATTGTGAGACAAAAGTGATGCATGCCTCTGCAAAGTGCTATGAAATACTAGATATAGAGGAAGGAACACCACTCTCCTATACTACATTGCTTTCCTGTATTTATCCAGAGTATCAGGAAGATATCTATTCCCGTATGAAGCTTGTTTTAGAAGGGAAGATAGAGCGTACAGAATTTGTCTTTAGAATGCTTATTTCAGGTACAACAGTAAAGTGGATAGAGTCGGCTGTATTTGCTAATAAGAATACAACAGGCGATGTAACCAGTATTATCGGTTCGTTAGCTGATATAACAGAACATAAAGAGCATGAAAATGTAACACGGATTATTTTTCTTGTTTCCAATGCAGTTAATATTGCTCGAGAGCCAAAAGAACTCTTCCAAGCTATACATTCTATTTTAACTCGTTATGTTGGATATACCAATCTTGTAGTTGCTCTATGGAATGAGAAAGAGCAATGTATGGAATATCCTTATTATTATGATGAATATTGTAATAAAGAAGAATATACTGCAAATAGAGTAACAAAAGAGAGTGCACCTCGTCCAATAGCAGATGTTTTTGCGACAGGTATACAATTAGTCACAGTAGAAGAAGTAGAGAGAGAAGGAGTGATAGAAGAGTCCGTATGGCTTGCAACACCTCTGCGTGTTCTGGATACCATTATAGGTGTGATAGCTACACATAGGATACATACAGGGCAACATATTGCTATCGATACAGTATATTCAAACAATGATAAAGAATTGATGGTAGCTATAGGGGAGCAAATAGGTATTGCAGTAGAGCGTTATAATAGTAAAGAGCAATTGACAGCAATGGCATTACATGATCCTCTTACAGGCTTGCCCAATAGAGTATTGTTTAGTGATAGATTAGATCACGCAATACGCCGTGTTAATAGAAGTGCAGATTATCGCTTTGCAGTATTTATGCTTGATCTCGATAGATTTAAGCTTATCAATGATACCTATGGACATAATACAGGAGATCTCCTTCTCATAGAAGTTGCAAATAGAATACAGCCTCTTCTACGTTCTGAAGATACCTTTGCACGTCTTGGTGGAGATGAGTTTGCAATAATATTAGAGAATATCCGTTCAACACATGAAGTGCTTGCAGTGGCAAAACGTATACTGCGTGCAATAGAACAGCCTTTGATTATTGAAGGAAAAGAGCTTAAAACAGCGACAAGTATAGGAATTGTATTAGATGCGTCACGGTATGATTCAGCACATACTTTATTGAGAGATGCAGATATAGCAATGTATGATGCAAAAACAAATGGTAAGGGACGATTTAGAGTCTTTGATCAAGCGATGCATCAACATATGTTAGAATACGTCTCGTTAGAAAGTGAGCTAAACAATGCAATAGAGAATAATGAGCTCTTTTTAGAATATCAACCTATTGTTGATGTAGGCACATTAGAACTTATGGGCTTTGAAGCATTAGTTCGGTGGAATCACCCACAGCGAGGAGTTATTTATCCTGATAAATTTATTAACATTGCCGAAGAGAATGGATTCATAATAAAACTTGGAGAGTGGGTATTAGAAGAAGCTTGTAGAGTGATGAAAGAATGGGATAGTACTATACTTACATCTCATGATTTCTTTATGTCTATCAATCTTTCTGCTAAGCAAGCAGTTCAAGGCAATCTTGCTAGTACAGTAATGGATATTATTGAACGCACTGGAGTTTCTCCTTTCCAAGTCAACTTGGAAGTCACAGAAACAACGATTATGAAAGATCCTAAGAATGCAAAAATGAGTTTTGAGGAATTGCGTAGTAAAGGAGTACGGATTGCAATAGATGATTTTGGAAGTGGGTATTCATCAATGACGTATCTACAGCGTTTCCCAGTAGATATACTAAAAATAGATCGAGCTTTTGTTCAAAATGCGTCTGTAGAAGATGGTGGAATAGAGATTGTACGTGCGATATGTGCCCTTGCTCATGGTCTAGGAATGAAAGTTATTGCAGAAGGTATTGAGAATCAAGAACAGTTAGGTATAGTGAAAGAGTGTAGTTGTGATTATATACAAGGCTTTTTATTTAGTCGTCCATTAGCAGAAGAGAAAGCAATGCAGTATCTACAAAATAGTCTTACTCACAAAGAAGCACAAAGAGAGCAATAAAGAGGAAAATTCTTCTTACTATTGCTATCTGATAGCTTGAGATTAGTTATCAAGGATAGCAGGGAATGAGCTACCTTTTTGTATACTCTTTATATTACATATCTGTGCTGTTTTGCTTTGTGTGAAAATAAGAGTATGTTTAGATATATAGTTCTCTGCAGGATAAATAAGTACAACATCTTCAAATTGTGATGGATTTGCAGTGCAATTTCGTGTTGTTATGATATAGCCTTCTCTCGAGATATATGTATTTGGCTCTATATTTTTAAGTTCTAATTGATAGACATTGGCATAAGCTGATTGAGTCGTAAATAGAAAGGATAGCATTCCGAGTAAAAAGAAAATGCGATTCATATACTTACCTCCACAGATAGAGTGTATAACTTGGCTTAGAGTGTCTATAAGCAAGGTATATCTCATTAGAC
>CAMWXW010000072.1 GCA_947178315.1 uncultured Desulfovibrionaceae bacterium
AGCAGAGTCTTCACTCTTATTTTCTAAGGCAACTTCTTTATTTCTCTGAACAATAAACACCCATGCACCTACTATAGCAAAGAGTGCTAAGAAAATAAATGCACCAAGAGAGAGTTTAGAGCGTTTTTTAGGCAGAGAGAGAGAGACTTTAGGAATGTTCTCTTGTATAGTCTCACTTTCTTGAGGCTTCTCTTCACTCTGTTGAGGAGAAGATTCTTGTACGCTTTCTTGTGGAGAGAAAACAGTATCACAAAAAGAACAGCGTAGCCGAGTATCTTCGGTTACCTGATTATCTGGCAAATTAAATTTTGCAAAACAATGAGGACACGTAATTAACATAATATCACCTATCGTGTGTTTTTAATATCTTCATTCATTGAATAGATACAAGGGAGTTCTCTGTACTTTTCTGCGTAATCTAAACCATATCCAACAAGAAATCCATCTTCTAAGGTAAAGCAAGAAAAGTGAATAGTAACATCAATCTCTCTGCGATTTGTTTTATTAAGTAAGGTTGCTATTTTTACATCAAGAGCCCCTCTATTTCTAAAGTACTCTAGGAGAAATTGAGCTGAATGACCTGTATCGACAATATCTTCAAAAATAAGCACATGTTTATTCTGAATAGAAATTTCAATATCTTTTGTGAGCAGTATATCATTATTTCGTGTCGAAGAAGAGCCGTAGCTTGTAATGCGAATAAAATCTATTGTTGGCGAAAAAGTAAAGTGCTTGACACAGTCGGCAAAAAACATAAAAGCACCTTTAAGGACACAAATAACAGCTACGTTTTTCCCTTGATAAAGAGCATTAATTTTAGTGGCAAGCTCTTCTATGTTGTGTGCTATTTCTTGAGTTGAGTAGACTAAAGATAACGAACCTGTAGTAGAAGACATCTATAAAGACTCCTTAAGAAAACAAGTATATTATATGATAGCAATATTCCTCGATACAGTATATAGGATTTTTATTTAATATCAAGTAAATAGTGAAAAAAGTGATACTCAAAGGTACATGAGGAGTCATCTATTGTATGATTTGGCATTCTGTGAATAGAGGAGCTATCGATAGCAACCTTCTCTTTAGAATGAGGAAGTTGCTATCTCTGGTTGTATGCTAGATGTGTTCTATTTGCTATGATTAAATCCTCGCCCTTCTTTTGTTTGAGAAGGATAAAAGCTTATGTTTGCTTCATCAAGTTCTTTGATAGCCATAGTAAAATCTTGTAAGAAATTATGTGCCATTTGCATACCAAAGTCTGCACGACATACATAGCGTTGGAGCATAACATGTTCAAGATTTTTAGGTAAAGGATATGTAGGTACTTGCCAGCCTTTCATAAGAAGTCTATCTGTGAGATCATTGAGTTGCCACTTTCGTGTAGGAGATTCCTTGAGCTTATAGCAGACAATAGGTAAGACTTCTGCTTTATTGATAACCTCAAAATAGCCTGTATCTTCAACTCCTTTTGCAAGAAATTGTGCAACATCTCGAGTTCTCTGATGAATTGCTTTGTATCCATCGAAACCAAAACGTAGAAAGTTATAATATTGTCCTATGATTTGGCTTGCGCTTCGAGAGAAATTGATTGCTATTGTAGGTAACTCTCCACCAAGATAGCTTACGCTAAATATGAGTTCTTTTGGTAAAAATTCTTCATCTTTCCAAATAACCCACCCAATACCTGGGTACACAAGACCATATTTATGTCCTGATGTGCTGATAGAGACGACGTTCTTTAATCTAAAATCCCATACGAGTTGTGGATCTAAAAAAGGACAGAACATTCCACCAGAAGCTCCATCGACATGGATAGGTACAGATACTTTTGCTTTTTTATTATATTCTTCTAAAACAGCATCTAATCCTTTGATATCATCGAGCATTCCTGTATATGTTATGCCTAAGATACCAACAACACCAATAGTGTAGTCATCAATATACTTTGTTATCTGTGCAGGATCTAAACTCTTATGTTGTTCGTCCATAGGTACTTCACGTAACTCGATATCCCAATAAACACAGAATTTCTCCCAACATACTTGATATCCAGATGAGATAACAAGATTAGGCTTTTTTGCATTGGTATCAATACCGGCTTGTTGAGCTCGTGTTCTCCATCGAAACTTCATTGCTAGCCCACCTAACATGCATGCTTCGCTTGACCCTACTGTTGATGTCCCTATAAATTTGCAAGAGTCGGGGACATTCCAGAGGTGAGCCAATATACGAACACATGAATTCTCTAATTCAGTCGTACGTGGATATTCTGATTTATCAATAGCGTTTTTTTCAAGAGTCTCAGACATGATTTGTGTTGCTTCTGGCTCCATGTAGGTTTGACAAAAGGTAGCTAAGTTTTGTCTGGCATTGCCTTCATCAAGCAATTCATCTTTAATGAGTTGATATGCAAGACGAGGCTCAATTGGTGAATCATTGAGATATTCTTGTGGTAATATCTGTGCTTCTGCATCACTACCAAAAATAGGTGCAGCATAGTTAAGGTTTTGATTATTCATAATGCACTCCTTACGAAATAGTATGCTCTCTAGGCGTATTATATAGATGAATCATACGTGATATCTATATCAAAGGGGATAGCACCTATATAGTATAGGAGAAGGGGAGTATGAATCTATTATATTGTAGATGATTATACTAAGGATATACGATATCATATACAATATGTTAGATTAAAATAGTCTATTGAGAAAAAGCAGTATAGACGAATTTTGTTTATACTGCTCTTTAGAATATGTAAGATGTGGTATTATTAAGAAAGTGTATTGCTCATAGTTGGTCTATAGTGCTTTCTGTATGCATAGAGTATACATGGAATAAGGATAGCAATAAGTGAACATATAGTGAGTAGAGTTTCATATGTAGCGATATTAGAATCTGGAAGTGTAGAGGGTGGGAAGAAAGAGATAACGAGAGCAAAAAGAGATGTTGCAAGCCCAAGGAGAGCAAGGATAGTTTTAACCACAATACCACCGGGGACGTTATATGCTCTGGGGAGAGTGCGTTTTTTGTAAATAAGTACGAGATATCCTATAAAAAAGAGAATATATGCAATGATATATATCACAACAGTAAGCGACATCGCAGTCATAAAGGAGAGGTTGGAAGCACTTCCACTACTAAATGTAAAGATAGCCGCCCAGATACTTACGATAATTCCTTGAACCATGATGAGTCGAACAGGGACGTTATATTCATTGACTTTTGTAAAATATGATGGAAGAAGTCCTCGTTGTGATGCTGTATACATGCCTTTAGATGGTCCTACAACCCAAGAACTTATTTCCCCAATCACACCAATAGAAATCATGATTGCTATAACTTTTACTATCCAGCTATATTCCTTTCCATAATATAAAATGAGTGTTGCAAAGGTTTGTATAACACCTGTGGAGAGTGAGAGTTCCTCTAATGGAATGACAAATGCTATGGTGAGTCCACCAATAGTATTGATTATGATAGCAAGAATAGCGAGTATAAAAATAACGATAGGATAATCACGCTTTGGATTCTCCATTTCATTTACATGTGAAGCAGAAGCCTCTACGCCCATGTATGCGAGAACAAAAGAGACAAAAATAACAAGTGTAGATGGTTTACTAAAATTTGGCATAAATGTTTCCCAATCCATAGTAATCATCACATGTCTTCCACTTGCAATGTACATAATACCAAGTATGATAAGAATACATACAGGTGCTACAATTCCTATAAAAAATCCAATTTTTGCAATGCGTGCAGTATTTTTTGTTCCTTTGAGCTGTGAGAGTGTAAGACTCCAAAAAATGATAAGTACACCGAGAAACTTAAGTAATGGATTTGTATTGAGTTCTGGATAGTCAAAGAGATATGAAAGCGCTCCTAAAATAAAATAGATCATGACAACAAAACCAGTTGTAATTTGAAACCATTGAAAGAAAATAGCAGCAAATCCAAAGCGTTCTCCAAGTGTATTGCCAACCCATGAAAAAATACCACCTTCTTCCCAACCTTCAACAGTTGCCATCTCAGCAGAACACAGTGCAACTGGGATAAACCATAAAAAGCCACCGAGTAAAAGAAAAAATACAAGTGCAAATCCAGATGTTGCAAAGGAAGGGAGTTCATATACTGTCATCACCATAGACGCAGTAATAGAGAAAAATGCAAGAAGAGAAAGCTTCCCTTTGCTAGCACCACCATGTGATTGAGGTTGTGTTTGCATACAATGCTCCTTAGTAAAATAAATCTCCATTACATCACACAAGAGTGCAATGTATAGTTTGGGATTTTCTGTAGCATACTTCATGCTGTTATGAGAGGAAAACAAGTGATAATG
>CAMWXW010000073.1 GCA_947178315.1 uncultured Desulfovibrionaceae bacterium
TAGGTATACTCTATATGAAATGAACGCATAAAAAAAGGCTGTATAAAACAGCCTTGCTTCCCAAGAATAGTGATATTATCGTTTTGAGTATTGTGGACGCTTTCTCGCACCATGAAGACCAAATTTCTTACGCTCTTTCTTACGAGCATCACGAGTGAGTAGTCCTGCTTTTTTTAATATAGGACGGAAGTTTGGATCAACAAGAAGAAGAGCTCGAGATATTCCATGTCGTACTGCTTGCGCTTGACCAGAAAGTCCTCCTCCAGAGACGTTTACTTTAATAGTAAATGATTCTGTTGTTTTTGTAAGTACTAATGCTTGTCGAACAACCATCTGTAATGTTTTAATAGGAAAATACTCAGAAAAATCTCTGCCATTTATAATAATTGTCCCATCGCCAGGATAAAGACGTGTTCTTGAAACAGCTGTTTTTCTTCTACCAGTACCATATTGAAAATCTTGTTTTTGTGCCATGCTCTCTTACCTTTACTATAATGTATATACTTGTGGAGACTGTGCTGTATGAGGATGAGTATCCCCTTTATACACTTTCAATTTCTTTAACATTGCTCTACCAATTGTATTACGAGGAAGCATACCCTTTACTGCATGCATAATTACACGATCTGGATGTTTTTTAAGCATATCAATAAGTAATGTTTCTTTTAAGGAGCCAACATACTTAGAGTGTCTAAAATACTTCTTCTGCACCAATTTATTACCAGTAACAATTAGTTTTTCACAATTAGTTACTATTACAAAATCACCCATATCCATATAAGGTGTATATTCTGGCTTATGTTTACCGCATAAAAGACGTGCTATTTGTGTTGCCAATCTACCCAATACTTGCCCTGTAGCATCTATTGTATACCACGTTCTTTTTACATCTTCTGGCCTTGGACTAAACGTTTTCATTCTTTACGGCTCCTACTCACTACATAGAATTATGTATCTATAGTCTTCTTTTTGAACTTTATACACTACTTTTTCTATTCCGTCAACATATTTTTATCTACTATTTTTGTATACCATAAAAAATTGACACTCACCAAGCTCTCCTCATATTATAATAGAGAAAGCTCAATGTGTGTCAAGAGATAATAAAATGTATAGAGTGAAGAGGAGTTACAGTAATCTACACATCAATATAGGTAGAAGGTAGCTCTATATAGAAAATACCCGTGCTAGCAATTATCTTTTAGGAGGAATACCAGGGGGTGGAGGTGGTGAGCCAGCAGGACGTGCTAAACCAGCAGGAGGCGGTGGTGGTGTTCCTTGAGGACGATTTGCTCCAGGGGGTGGTACAGGAGCTCCAGCCCGTGGAGCTTGTCCTACTGGTGGTGGCACAGGACCTTTTCCACCAGCTGGTGGGAGTGGCACCCCAGAATGTGCAGGTGATGGATTGGGTAATGGAGGATTTGCTCTATTCATACTTTGTTGAAGAGGAGAAGGAGAAACTCCAGATTCATTCAAAATAGCAGGAAATCTATCTATTTTATCTATCCATGCTTCCGCCATATTAACAAAGTTCTCAAGGAGGTTTTCAAAAGATTGATTATCTAATGCAACAATAGGGTAGGCAATATGCAATCCAATAGCATTTGTTATTTTATCTATACCAATTGTTGAGCCACCTGTATCACGAAAGAAGCTATTTGCAGATAAAAGGAATTCAAACAACGATTCTTGATGTTCCGGAGGAATAGGACCTAAATAGCCATAGAGTAAGAGTATATCTCCATCTTGAATATGCTGAATAACAACCTCTATATCATCAAAGGCTAACATACATATACCAGAGGAATCAGCTTGTAAATCTGGTATCCCTATAGTGTTACCAAAATCAGATAACAATGAATTGAATTTACTCATGTACAGTCCCCAATCAAATCACATATTAATAGACTTGCTCATCATACTGTATTTCCATAGAAGGAGGCTGTAGTTCAAAAGCTATTATATTTGCTTCTTCTAATGTAAAGACAGGAGCTTCTTCATTGTTTCCTGCAAATTGTATTCCTTGTCTACTATCAATTGTATATGGTTCTGGATTACTTTGAGTAGATTCTGTAACTGCCACTTGTGAAGCATACCATGTATCACCTTCTACAGAATTATATAGTTCTTCTGTTACTTCAACTTCTTCTCTCGGTATATCTGTCGATTCATACTCTACAAGTAAGTCAGCTATAACTAATTCAAGCTTGATTTCTGCTTCTTCTGGAAGAAGTGGATATATTTCCTCCTCAGAGGTATTTTCTGCAGTCTGCTGTACCTTTTCTTGTATCCCTTCAAGGACTTCTCCTTCAAAGAACAGAGTATCATTATTTAGTGCTATTGGAGCTTCAACTTCTTCTGAGGCTATGATATTCTCTTCAACTACTTTTTCAATTACAGGAGTGATAAGAGGTGCTTCAACAAGATATTCTGGTCCAAGCACTATTATATTATCTTCTGGCGTATCTTGTGTTCCACCAAGAATATTGTCTTCACCTACTCCTTCTTGTCCTATTATATTTTCATCGTGTATATCTTGTCCTCCTGGAACTGTAGATATATGAGTAGGAGCAAGGGAAGCAATAGGTTGTGTTGATGATGAAGTAGTTGTTGTTTCCTCAATGCCCTTAAGAGCGCTTTCTTCACGCATATCTTCCATTACAGCTTGTCCCATTGTAAGTGCCATAGCTGCAGCTGTGGATTCAAGGATGCTTGTTCTTGATTCATTCTTTGCTTTTTCATCATCTAATACACTAGAATTAGCAACAGGATTTTGCGGTGTATTATCTACAACATCTCCTGGTTTTGTTGTAGGTGTATTTATCGCTGGAGGTGTACCTGTTATCTCAGTTGTTGCGTTTCCATTTGTTGGCCCTACAAACGTCAATGTAAGTGATTTACCTTGGTCTTCAAATTTATATGTATTATCTTGACCTTCTACCTTTGTCCATTTAGAAGTATCACCAAAAATAACGTGAGTCCAACTTGTTATTTCAATGCTAAAGGAAGCATCAACACCAAACTTATTTTCTATCATATGGCTAGTAAGTGATGTAAGATCAAGTGTTGCTCCACTAAGTTTCACAAGTTCTATATCAGTCAAGCTTGGGAGATCATCTACTTTTATTGTCTTACCCGAGCCCACACCAGAGAGTTCTAATATATCATGTGCCTTACTTCCATTTATTGTTACACCACTAAATGTGGTTGTTGTATCATTGAGTGTAAGTTGAATCTCATTAATATCAGTCTCTGTACCATCTGTACTGATAGTAACGTTAGAGCCTGCTATTGTTGCAACTAACTTGCCTGAGCCAGCTTGCATATTCACTGTTGCATTACTCAAGGACTTGATCTCAACCCGATCTAATCCAGCACCTAAGTTAAGAACAATACCTCCTTTAAGCTCATTATCAAGCTCACCATTCATCGTTGTTATAGTAACTATATCTCTACCAGTACTTCCATTAATAGTTCCACCACTCATCAGACCTATATCAAGAGTATTTGACTCTCCAGCAAGATTAATAGTTCCACCACTCATTGCTGTAACGGATATATTATTATTTCCACCTTGCGCATAGACAGTTCCACTTTGCATATTTATAATAGAAACTGTACTATCTCCACACCCTGCATATATATTTGCAGTACCTTCTATACTATAAATTCCTATAGTATTTTTACCACTTGTATCTGTGATACCCTTGCCATCACCATAAAGATTACCACCAGAAATTGTATCAATT
The DNA here is from genome assembly GCA_947178315.1 of uncultured Desulfovibrionaceae bacterium. Lineage (GTDB taxonomy): Bacteria > Desulfobacterota > Desulfovibrionia > Desulfovibrionales > Desulfovibrionaceae > CAMWXW01. The sequence continues at coordinate 3,750 of CAMWXW010000073.1, forward strand.
ACTATTAGATCACTACCAAGCCCACCTGAAACAGTACCACCAGACATATTAGAAACATGAATAATATCAATGCCATCACCTGCGTTTATATCACCACTCGAAAGTTTGCCACTGATATCAATTAGATCATTCCCGATACCACCTGAAACTGTACCACCTGTCATATTTCCAGAAACTGTTATTACATCATCACCATCTTCTGCACTTACAAGACCACCAGAGAGATCACCACTAATACTGACTAAATCATTTCCAACACCGGCTGAAATAGTACCACCAGACATACCTGCAGAAACTGTTATGTGATCAACACCTTCTCCACCTTCTATTAATGTACCAGATTGAACACTATTGATAGAAATTGTATCATCACCAGAGCCACCTTTAATTGTTGAGTTGCTCACGTTGCCTGAAATAGAGATACTATCATTGCCTGAACCAGCATCAATTGTACTATTAGTGAGATCACCTCCTATAGTTATCTTATCTACTCCACTACCGGAACTAATATTACCACCGGATACACTTCCTG
>CAMWXW010000074.1 GCA_947178315.1 uncultured Desulfovibrionaceae bacterium
CTTCTAATGAGATATCAATTAAATATTCATGGATATATTGATACAGTGAACGCATATAAAGTGCTAGTGTTATAGTATGTATTTTTCTCTTTTCAAGCTGTAGGCGTATTTTCATTATATCTGCAGGCGGTATAAAATCTGTATTTAGCTTTCTTTGTACTTCACGCCAATAGATAGCATAGATTTCTTCAATCTCTTTTGTAACTCTCTTACTTTCTCTCAATTTTACATATGCTTGTTCAAAATAATATTCACTCTGCTCAGAAAACGTTATTTGTAAACTAAGACGCCATAATGAGAGTACAATTGCTTTTATTTCATTTTTCACCTTTCGCTTAAACAGGAAGTGATATGAACGCAGTCGTAATATATCGTATGCTTCTTTATAGTCTATGGAATCAAAAATTAAACAGAATTGCTGATACAGCTCTTCCCATGTTACTTCTATAGGTTGCACAATAATATTTTCAGTAGCTCTATACTGCATCTTCGTATCCCCTTTATACCTAGAACTATCATCGGCACATTACAGTGTTGTAATAGAGCATTGATAAAATGAACCCACGTTCAGTAGAATATATATCTACAATCCCCTTCTCTTACATAGGATACTATAAAAATAAAAGAACACGGTATCTTGAAATAAAAAGAGAGAAAAAGTAATATAAATGATATTTTATAAAAAGCCCCCTACATTCCTTATCTCCTCCCTCTTCTCTAGTAAAGAGAAGTATGATATACATAGAGAATGCTAGTCTATTCTTAACTTCTAGAAGAAGTGAAGAAGAAAGAACGAGGACACAGAATGAATACACGCAGAGAACGACGTATATATACACGTACAACAACGAATCCCAAACAAGGCATACAGCAATCGACTCCTAAAAATAGTATGGAAAACCCAAGTGGACAAATTCCACCTCATAATACAGATGCAGAAAAAGGACTCCTTGCAGGTATATTGCTAAAAAATGATCAAATCATTGAAATAGTAGATATAGTAAAAGCTGAAGATTTTTATCACCCAAGCCACGCTCTTCTCTTTGAAGCATGTATTGAGCTTTATAACAATACCAAAGCTATCGATTTTGTAACAGTAGCAGAATATCTACAAAGCAGAGGACAACTTGAATCAATAGGTGGCGCACCATATTTAGCAGAGCTTGCAAATCTTTCTCTTTCAGCAATTTATATAGTGGATTATGCACAAATCATACGTGATAAATCATTACAGCGTCGACTCATAGAAACCTGTTCACAGATTATAAAAGAAACCTATACAGCATCACAAGAAGATGTAAAATCAGTTCTTGATGACGCCGAGCAACGCATTTTTATGATTGCAGAGCGTACACTTGAAACACAATATACTTCATCTAAACATATTATAGAACAAGTATTTGCAAAATTAGAGAAGCAATATAATTCAGGCAATCATTTTACAGGAATACCAACAGGCTATCCACGTCTAGATGAACTTACATCTGGCTTGCAAGCTTCAGAGCTTATTATTATTGCAGCTCGTCCATCTATGGGTAAAACTGCATTTGCATTAAACCTAGCTATGCGATGCTCCATTGGACAAAAAATACCAACAGCGATATTCTCACTTGAGATGTCAAAGTCCGACCTCATGATGCGTATGTTAGCAATTTGGGGAAAAGTCAATCTTGCTCAAATTAGAAAAGGGAAGCTGACAGATACCGATTGGATACGACTCCATCAAGCAACAGAAGTCCTTGAATCTGCCCCTATATATATAGATGACACACCACGAGGACTTACAACTCTTGATATCAGAGCCCGTGTGCGTCGAATGCGTGCACAACACAATGTAGGACTTGTTATTGTAGACTATTTACAACTTATGCGTGCAAGTCGAAGATGTGATTCGCGAGAACAAGAGGTTGCAGAAATATCTCGTTCACTCAAGGCCGTAGCAAAAGAGATAGATATTCCTATCATCGCTTTAGCACAGTTGAATAGAGGTATAGAGCAACGTACAGATAAAAAGCCTTTGCTATCAGACTTACGAGAATCTGGTTCTATAGAGCAAGATGCCGATGTAATCATGTTCATTCACAGAGAAGATGTTTATAGAAAAGGAGAAGAACACCCTAAAAAGGGTATTGCAGATATCATCATTGGAAAACAGCGTAACGGCCCAGTAGGAGAAATAGAACTACGTTATCTATCAGAATACACAGCATTTGAAAACTTAGAAGTACGGTATGGAATATAAAGAGATATAAAGAGGAATACTATACAAATATATTCCTCCCTCATAATGCTTATATATCTATTGCTTAAAAAATAGCTATCCTAAAAACCAAATAGACTAGATAGAGCTTTTTAAGAAAACCCTTTCTATTCTTATATGAGAGTAGAGTTTTTTACTTATCTAAACTATCTTATCTACTTACATATTCTTATTAGCAAGATATGTGATGTAGAACATTATATATCAAGAATACGACGTGCATTATCACTTGTCGACTTCCATACTGTATCTACATCAATACAGAGTTCATGAGCAATAACTTCTGCAGTATACATAAGATATGAAGGTTCATTCCGATTTCCACGCACTGGTTGAGGAGCTAAATAAGGGCAATCTGTTTCTATAAGAAGTTGTGTTGTAGGAACACGATGAAGAGCTTCTCGTATCGTCTGTGCATTAGGATATGTTATATTACCAGCAAAAGAAATATACCACCCATTGTCAACAATACGTTGTGCAAGCTCCGCATTCCCACTATAGCAATGCCATAATACAGGGCGTCCAGCCATATTCTCCTTACAGAGTATATCATAGACATCTTGCTCGGCATCTCTTGTATGGAGTGCTAAAGGTTTTGCATAGTCCTTAGCAAGAGTAATATGCTCTAGTAGTGAGGCTTTTTGCATCTCATGTGGAATATCTTTCCAATGATAATCAAGCCCTGTCTCACCAATAGCTTTAATTCTTGAGTCTTCTTTCAAGAGTTGTGAAAACTGCTTTTTATATCCTTCTATATCACGCACTACATCACATGGGTGGATAGCGATAGCAGAATAGACTTCAATATCATGAGCATCATATAACATACAGGCATCATTATAGGCCTCTATGTTAAGACAAATAGAAAGGATAGCACAAAGAGCAGACTCATACGCCCGAGTGAGTACATCATTAAGCTCATCACCAAAGTAATGCAATGAGAGATGAGCATGTGTATCAATACCAACACGAGAGAGTACAGATGGAGTCACTTGACTCACAAAATTCTTGTAATTAGTATGTCCCATAGAGACCAAGCTCCTGTAGCATATTGACATCATCATACCATTCAGGTTGTACTTTAACCCATAGATCAAGATAGACTCTTTTACCAAGCAATGCTGTGATATTATTTCGAGCATCAGAGCCAATCATTTTTATAGTCTTCCCACCTTTACCAATCACGATAGCTTTTTGCGACTCTCTATCAACAAGTATAGTAGCATGAATGACAGCTTTTTTTTCATCTTCTTCCCACTGTATTATTTCAACAGCTGTTACATAGGGAACTTCTTGTTGTAAATAAATGAATAACTGTTCTCGGATTAATTCTTGTGTGATGAAACGTATAGATTGTGTTGAGGTTTGATCTTTTGCAAAGAGTGCTTCTTGACATGGTAAGAGTTTTGTGAGGACATCTCGCAATGTAGCGACAGCAAGAGAATCAAAAGTAGAACACGGGACGATTTCTGCACGAGGAAACATCTCATGCAAGTCTTCCATAAACGGCAAGAGCTTTGTTTTATCTGAAAAGGCATCAACCTTATTCAAAACAACAACCAAAGGACGAGTATCATGTTCAAGATATTCTCGTATATAAGGTAAGTCATTATTCAAAAATGTAGGACGCTGGATATAGAGATGGATATCAAGAACAAGAATAAGTACATCTGCCGAGAGTTTACTCTGTTCAATTGATTGCGTCATTGCTTTTTGTAGTATTCCATTATGTGTTTGAAATCCTGGAGTATCTAAAAAAATCATCTGCACGTCATCATCTGTATATATCCCAGTAATTTGTGAACGAGTTGTATTTACTTTTGGGGTAACAATAGAAATTTTTTCTTGTAGAAGAGCATTGAGCAGGCTTGATTTTCCTGCATTCGTTGGTCCGAGAAGAGCGAGAGTTCCGCAACGATATTGAGTATTCATAAGTAAAGCTAACTCCTTACATAGTAGTGAAA
>CAMWXW010000075.1 GCA_947178315.1 uncultured Desulfovibrionaceae bacterium
AACGAGATTGCCGCTTGTCTCGTGGGCTCGGAGATTTGTATTAGAGACAGGTATAATCTCTTATCTATGGTGTACAAAAAGACAATAGAGTTCAAGGTGATAGAGCATTCTCTTATTCTTCTTATTGCAATGTCTATATAAGGAACTATCTTTATCTATGTAGGAATTTAAGAAGTATACCGTAATCGACTAAAAAGGGATATACAGATTGCAGCACTTTGTGCCACATTGATAGAATTGCACGCATTATGCATATCAATAGTGACTAGATGAGAGCATTGTTTGAGAACAAGAGGACGAATGCCTTTCTCTTCACTACCAAGCACAAGGACTGCAGGTAGCATAAGAGATGTTGCAAATATACTCTCTCCATCATCACACGAGGTTCCGTATACGGCAAAGCCCTGCTTATAGAGCCATTGTAGTGATTGAGCCATATTAGTTACAATACTCACAGGTAATGAGCGTAATGCACCGGCCGAAGTTGCCATTGCAGTCTCATTTGGAGTGACACTACCATGTCGAGGTAAGATAATTCCAGCACCTCCAAGTGCATATAAGGTACGTGCAATAGTACCAAAATTGCCTATATCAGTAATCATATCTAGTGCTATAAGCAGTGGTAGGTGTGAATGGAGTGCATGATGAGCAATATCCTCTAGTGAGAATAGAGTTGCACGGGTAATTTTTGCAACGATGCCCTTATGATTATAAGGGTATAGTCGATTAAGATATTGTAAGTCCTTAAACATAAAATGGATGTTATATTGTTTACATAACTCGATTATTTTAGTAATATATGTATTCGATTTGTGATTCAATATCGTTATAGAAAGCACTGTCGTTGGATTTTCTTGTAATGCTTCAAGTATCGGCTTTGCACCAACAAGAAATGTATTGTTTGAGAACTCTTGCATTATATGTCCTTTATATCATATCGTATAAGGCAGTATAATTGTGGTTCTAAAAAAAGCAAGTTTTTAACGAGGTCATCGGTGAAAAAACAGTTAGTATCATTTTGCTTCTTATCTCTCATAGTAGGCTGTGCTGCCCAAAATCCGCCAATGGCAAAAGATGAAGAAGTAGAAAGCAATATCATTTTATCAGAACATATATCAGAAGATCTTGAGACTACAGAGATGATTCAACTTTCTGTTCCACCTGTAGATGATGGTACACCGTTAACGAAAGCCGAGGCAGAAGCATTAGGTCTTCCAGTCATTCTCTCCGAGACAACATCCTCCTCGAAACTAGACTTAGAAGCCGAATTAGCCCCAGAAGATAAAATGGCTGTTGAGCTCCACTTTAAGTATTTTACACATAGAGGACGTGCAAGTTTTGAACGCTATCTTAAACGTCTTGAACAATATTTCCCTTACATCAAGAGTGTTTTTGAACGCCGAGGTATTCCTGTAGAGATTGGCTATCTTGCATTAGTAGAAAGTGGCTTTAATCCGAATGCGGTATCTCATGTTGGAGCAACAGGACTATGGCAATTTATGCCCTATACTGGTAAAGATTTAGGTCTTAGAATATCATGGTGGATAGATGAGCGTAAAGATCCATATAAAGCGACTGAAGCTGCAGCTGAATACCTACTCTGGCTCTATGCTCGTTATGAAAACTGGTATCTCGCTATTGCTGCATATAATGCAGGTCCTGGAAAAATTTCCCGAGCTCTTGATAAAACATCATCAGAAGGCTTTTTTGACATTTTACGTAAGAATCATACATTGAGTTATAAATCACAGTTACGACTTGAAACAAGACAATATGTTCCTAAATTTATAGCAGTTGTAAAAATAATGCGTAATCTCAAAGCACTTGGCTTTGAAGAACCTAATTTTGCTAATAAAGTAGAGCTTGCATCTGTACAAATTCCACCGAATACAGATCTCTCTAAACTTGCATCACGAGTAGGTCTTTCTTGGAGAGAGTTCATAGAATATAACCCAGCATATAAACGACAAGTAAGTCCTAATAATATCTACACTGTTGCATACATTCCTACACAGAAACAAACTATAGCAATGAATCATATAGCCAATGCAATTCCTGTCACAAATAACTATATTCCACGAGGTGGCTCAAGCAATAATGGAGGCTGGTTTACATATAAAGTGAAACAAGGGGATACGCTTTCACAAATAGCAAGTAGATATAATCTTCCTCTCTCTGTTGTACGAAGAGCAAATAATTCAAAGGATACCTTACATATTGGTCAACAGCTAGTCCTTCCTCGCTCTGCACAGAATACACGCCATGTAGCTCATAATACTAATGTAAAAAGTGGAACAGTACATAAAGTAGTAAAAGGTGATAACTTATATGATCTAGCAAAAAAATATTCAACATCAGTGAACGCTATAGCAAGTGCAAATAATATCTCAGAGAAGTCGCTCTTACGCCCAGGACAGACGCTTCATATACCAAAACGCTCAACGCAAATAGCGAAACGTGGAGTTATAACATATACCGTCAAGCATGGTGATACTATCTGGGGTATAGCACGTAAATTTAACGTTAGTGTTGATAAAATAGCACAATGGAATAAATTAAATACAAAAGTTGCTATTAAAGCAGGAGATACCTTACAAGTATACATTAATTAATCTTCTACCTTGCATTAGAGCGATACTTCATAATACTATGCTCTCAAAATAGAGATACGAGAAATATTCTACTCATCTGTAGAATCTCCTCTTTTCGTATCTCTTTAATTATAACAAGAGAAAGGAATCAATCATATAGACATTCTTTATACTCGTATTGTAGTAAAGAGAGCTTTTCTATTGTTCTTGATAAATAAACGGACATCATACAGTACTTCTCGTGTTGCTTATCAAATAGAGTATAATATTGATACGCCTCATTTACTATGTGGCTTTATTCCAGAATACCCCACGTACATAGAGGAGAGACATATATCTAATAGCTCAATAGGCTTCTTCCTGTGCGTGCATACTAGCTTCATAGATACTCCATACATGTACTATCATTATAGATACCAAAGAGATAAAATAGTAATTCCTTATCTCTATGCTAGATGCTTGCAAAAGTGTATATCCTGTGATACACAAAGTAGTATGTACACATATACTATGCATACGTTTGGTTGTCAGATGAACGTTGGGGACTCCATTTGGTTAAAGCGCGCACTACGTGCAAAAGGCTTTTTAGAATCACTAGCAACACTTGATATTCAAAAAGCTCACCCTGTTGATATAAGTATTATTTATACATGTTCAGTTCGAGAAAAACCAGAACAGAAAGTATATCAAATTATATCTCGTCTACAACACATTCACAGAGATAATCCTCGCTATACAATAGCAGTTGGAGGTTGTGTAGCACAACAATTAGGCGAATCACTATTGAAACGTTTTCCATCTGTTCGACTTGTTTTTGGTTCAGATAATAATTCCTATATTCCCGAGGCAATATCTCGACTCCTTGAAGAACCGTCATTAGAGATATCACTTGTTGATTTTTCTGACACATATCCAGAACGAGATTTTAGTGTAGCAAATACCATAGCACCTGTAGAGTATGTAAATATTATGCAAGGGTGTGATAATTTCTGCACATACTGCATTGTACCATTTACACGAGGTAAACAAAAGTCACGTAAAGCAACCGATATCATGAAAGAGTGTTCTCTTCTTGTTGAGCGTGGAGCAAAAGAGATCATGTTACTTGGTCAAAACGTGAATAGCTATGGCAAGGATAATGGAGAAATTCCTTTCTCATCTCTTCTTCGTGAGATTCAATCTATTGCTGGCTTAGAAAAACTTTCATTTATGACTCCTCACCCAAAAGATTTTGATGATGCGACGATAGAATGTTTTGCAAATAATTCAATACTTTCTTCTAAAATTCATCTTCCTCTCCAGTCTGGATCAGATAAAATTCTTTCTGCAATGGGTAGACAATACACAAAAAAGGATTATATTCTCCTTGTAGAGAAACTAAAAACTGTACGCCCCCAAGCAGTTTTTTCTACAGATATTATAGTGGGCTTCCCAGGAGAAACAGAGGAAGATTTTTCCCAAACCATAGAAGTCATGCACGAGGTTGGTTTTGCACAAAGCTACTCATTTTGCTACTCTGATAGACCAGGAACACAAGCAAGTTTAGCTACCAATAAAGTAGAAAAAAGCATTGCGATGGAACGTCTTTCTCGTCTGCAACAGGAGCAAGTACTCTTA
>CAMWXW010000076.1 GCA_947178315.1 uncultured Desulfovibrionaceae bacterium
CATCTCCAACGACCATAATATTTCCACTAGTGCCTGCAAGGAGTTGAACAAGTCGCGCTTGAACAAGATTGGTATCTTGATATTCATCAACCATAATATATTGATAGCGTTCTTGAAGAGAGGAAAGAATAAATGGATCTGTACGCATAATATCTTCAAGTACAAAGAGGAGATCATCGTAGTCTACAAGAGCATATTCTTGCTTATATTGTCTGTATGCTTCAGCAATCATGCAGATATCATCAGCAAAATGTGTAAGATGATAAGCTTCTTTTTTTAGAATAGAGTCAATAGAACGCTCTTTATTACGAGCTTTACTAATATAAGAAAGTATTGTTTGATTTTTGGGAAAAGAACGCTCCCCTTTTCCTATAACAAGTTGATCTTTTATATGCTTGATTGCTTGAATACTATCTGCTGTATCCATCACAGTAATATTTTTTCCTTGAAGAACAAGAGGGTGATATTGTCGTAAAAGAGAGTACGCAAAAGAGTGAAATGTTCCACCTTGAATGTTACCTATGGATTGTCCGAGAATATGTGTTGCTCGCTCTATCATCTCTGTTGCGACTTTCTTTGTGAATGTCAATAAGAGAATAGAGGAGGCGGGGACTCCTTTTTCAATAAGATATGCTAATCTGTGTACAATAGTACGTGTTTTTCCACTACCAGCACCAGCAATAACAAGGAGTGGACCTGATATCGTGAGGACAGCTTTCTTTTGAGCTTCATTAAGCGTATCAATGTATTGTTCAATCATCTATATTCCAACAATATTGTATCCACAGTCGACGTGTATCACTTCCCCTGTGATTGCACGAGAGAGTGGAGAAGCTAAAAATACAGCAACATCTCCTACTTCTTCTTGAGTTACATTTCTTTTCAATGGAGCTTTTTCTTCAACAAGTCGAAGAATATGAGAGAAATCAGATATACCAGAGGCAGCAAGAGTCTTAATAGGACCTGCACTGATAGCATTAACACGGATTTGTTTATAACCAAGATCGACTGCTAAATAGCGTACAGAGGATTCAAGGGCTGATTTAGCAACTCCCATGACGTTATAGTGAGGAATATATTTTTCTGCTCCGTAATATGATAGGGTGATAACAGATGCATCTTGAGAGAGGAGAGGCTCAAAGTGCCGTATAATATTGGGTAAAGAAAATGCAGATATTTCTAAAGCCGTAGCAAATCCTTCTTTTGATGTATCAAGGAAACGTCCAGCAAGTTCATCTTTATTCGCAAAAGCAACAGAGTGAACAATAGTATCAACAGAACCCCATTGTTCCTTTACTAAAGTAACAGCATCTTGTAATTCCTGTTCATTTGCTACATTGCAAGGAAAAATGAAATCAGCAGAAAGCTCTTCAGCAATAGGTTCAACTCGCTTTTTAAGAGCATCACCGAAGTAATTCATTGCAATACTGGCACCATGCTTTGTAAATGCTTCTGCTATGCCATAGGCTATACTTCTTGTATTAGCAACACCAAATATCAAGCACTTTTTCTTTTCTAATAGCATATCGTACTCCCTACAAAATCTACTATAGAGAGTAGCACTATTAGTGTATAAAAGTCAAGCATTGATAAAGAGTGAGTCTAAAAAGGAGGCTATAGAAATAACATCAGTTTATAGGGGAGATAAGAGCAATATAGTCTGGGAAGAAGTTAAGGGGTAACTTCTTCCTTTATAAAAGGGAGTTATGTACTATACTATCCAGTGAATAGAAGTACAATACAAATCCTAGTATACTGCTGTTTTATGATAAGTCAATAGATATAATATATTGCTTATGTCGTCGGCATAGAACATGTGCAATCTAAGATAGATAGCTATATATTATATGATTTGGTGAGATAAAGTTGATGATATTCCATAAAGTGAGCCGATAAGATCTCATACAGATATGTTGTCCTATGGGAGATATATGAAGATTCTTACAAAGATGAGGTTGCATACACCATCAACATCTATACGAAATTCAGATGAATTACTCACTCGTAAGCTTAAACGTAACTCAAATAAACTACGTTCAGCTCAAGATAGTCTTGCTAGAAGAAGTGGTAATAGTAAGCGTCTCCAAAAACGTGTTATGCAACTACAAGCAAAGGAATCATTTCTTATATCAACAAGAGATCTCAAAACAAAATTCATGATAAGCGCACCAGAAGACTTTGATGAACATACTGATATGAAGGCAGAACAAGAGAAAATCTATAAAAATATGCAAAGTTCTGTGCAAGAATTATATAGATCTCTTGAAACTAATATGCATAGTAGTGAAGGAGTAACAGCATCGATGGCTGTAAAGAGACTGGGGGAGAATATAGGTATTGCTCGCTCACTGTTAGTTCTTATCTCAAAAGAACTTATTCCTATGGCTCATAAAGGTACAGGTCTACAAGGTTATTATGCACTTAGAAGAGATTTACAATCGCTTATATCAGATACTCAGGATTCATATAAATCTCTCTTAAAAGCTATTGGAAAGGAAGGAGCAAAACATTCTCAAGAGACAATGTGTGGTATATTGCTTACTCCTGATCAAAATGATGCTCTTCAAATGACATCTAAAATGATGAAAAATAAACTTGCTATGCTTTCAACACTTCTTGAGATTTCACGAACTGAACCTCTTGAAAGAGTTTCTGAAGATGGCACACTTACGGAAGATGGAAGGGTTCTTGGAGAATCAATTAAAACAAGCTTGAGAGAAATGCTCAACTTGCTCGATATTTCACGAGATCAGAGAGTCAATGGTAATGTGCTGGCAGCTTCTATTCCATACCTTTGTGGAATTGATATATCAGCATTAAACCTCTCTATGGAAAGAGAAGGAAATGACGTAGCAAAAGAAAAGATGAAGAATGCCTTAGGGGATTTATTTGGAAAAGGAGTAATGGAAGTTATCGAGTCTCCTCCAGATAGCGTACAAGAACAAGAGAGTGATGAGAACATCAGTAACGATATAGAGTCGAGAGAGGTAGATACAGGAGAAGGAAAAATGGTGTGCTATCCATTTGCTCACTGTATGTCTACAGATGATGTAATTCAAGTGCTTGAAAAGTTAGCAAGCATGACTCTTGATGATGGTACTCCAGCAATAGATATGCAGAGTGTATGTATTATGCTGACTCAAGCAGTCAAGAAAGAAATTGAAATGTCGAATAACAGTGTTTTTGTCATAGGAAAGCCCTTCGGGCGTCATATGAATTACATGATTGGAAGGAATCTCAGCAAGAATGAAGAGCTAGAAATGAGCGCATTAGATATTCAAGGAGATAAAGGAAATTTAGTAAATAGCTATCTACCGTATGGTGAGAATAGAGTTTCGAATATACGGGAGTCGTATTTCTTTGATGTAGCACGTTCTGTCGATAGCCTAACAGGGATTATACAAAGTATTGGTAACAGTACCGAGTTTAACTCACTTTTGCAAGCTGTAGAACTAAAAGATGAGTTTGATGGTAAAGATGATGAAGAAGTTAGTAATCTCAATATAAAAGTTTCTCCTTCCAAAAGTCTTCCTGAAAGAGAGGTGGGTATTGAGAGTAGCTATATCCCACAATATATGGAGCAAATGCAAAGGATATTTGAAGGTGGTATGACTCGCTCGGATATAATAAAAACAATCGGCATTCCTACAGAGAGTTCTTTATTGCTACGCATGCTTGAGTCAGATTTTCTGCGAGATACTTTTGAAAGCAAGAATAGTAAAATAATAAATAAAGGACTGAATATATTTATGGAATGGATAGCAAGCTTTCCAGATTCTACGATGTCCCGTGAATCTAAGAATAAAGTATTTTCACTCTTGGAATCCTTGCTTAAGCAATATATGAAACAAATATATAATAATTTTGAAAATGAGAGTAGTGTTAATACTCTTCTAACGCAGAGTGTATCCAGTACGACTAATACAATAAGTGACTATCAAAATAAATGCAAAGAATATGAATCGGAATTGAAAAAAGTATCAGGACTTTCAGCGTTAAGTGAACTAGATAAATTTGCAGAAGCAGTTGTTCTTATGAGTCTACTTTCTGAGCATAAGAAAAAAGCAGGGTATACGAAAATGGATCTAGTATAGAAAGAATTCTTTATATCTGAAACAATGATTAGAC
>CAMWXW010000077.1 GCA_947178315.1 uncultured Desulfovibrionaceae bacterium
CTATGATATATAGCTTGTGCTATGAGATATGATGTTATTGAGATAGTATGTATACTTTATATTGTAGGAAAGAGAGTATTATAAAAATAAAATCCACTAATATTATAGTGGATTTATTTTATTCTATCTCTCGACTTTTAATCGTTCCCATATACGTTCATATTCTCTTATTGCAGAACCTACAGAATCAAGAGTCTTCATTTTTTTTATTACATCAAGAGGTGGATTGATAAGGGGACTTTCTACAAACTCTTGTGGTAAATATTCAAGTGCTTTCTGATTAGGTGTTGAATAGCTATATTCTTGAACACATTGAGCTGCTATTTCTGGTCTGAGCATAAAATTGATAAACTCATATGCTTCATCAGTATTTTGTGCTCCTATTGGGATAGCAAAACTATCTACCCACATAGGAACTCCTTCTTGAGGATATATTGCAACGAGATTAGGGTTTTCTTGTATTGCAATAAAAGCATCTCCATTCCATGCCGTTCCAATACGCACTTCTTCTGTAATAAAAACTTGTTTTTGAGCTGTTATATCAAATATATAGACTGAAGGCATAAGTTGTTGTAACCATGTACCTGCTTTTTCTATTTCTTGCAAATTTCTTGTATTGGGAGAGAGTCCAGAAGCCATAAGAGCTATACCAAATGTATCACGCAAATCATCGGAAAGGAAAATATGACGTTTAAATTCTGGTAAGAGTAAATCATTCCAACTTGTTATTTTTTTTGTATCGACAAGCTTTGAATTCATTAACAAAACATCACTACCCCACATGTAAGGAATAGTGTATTCATTGTTCGGATCAAATGGTAAATTGAGAAGAGCAGGATTGAGATTTTTGAAATTGCTTAACTTTGTCGTATCAATCTTTTGAAGTAGATTATTTTCTCGTAAAAGGGCAACAAAATATGTCGATGGAACAATGACATCATAACCGACTCCTTTTACTATTTTCAGCTTTGCAAACATAGCTTCATTAGATTCATATGTACTATAAATCACTCGTATACCAGTCTCTTTTTGAAATTGTCGTAAAACCTGTGCAGGAATGTATTCGGACCAGTTGTAGACAATAACAGTCCGTTCTTTTGTAAAACCGTATGTAGAGAGAGAAGATATCATTAAGAATAAATAAAGAATAATATATATATGTCTCATCTATTTCCTCCTTAGAGTAATAAAGTATTGAGAAAGAGAAATAAAAGTAACAGTTATAAGAAACATGATGGAAGAGAGTGCATTGATATCAGGCTTGACTCCCAACCTCACCATAGAATAAATTTGTAAAGAAAGCAAATCATATTCTGGTGTAGCTAAAAAGAAGCTGATAAGAATGTCATCTAATGAAAGAGTAAAGCTCAAAAACCACCCAGCAATCAAAGAAGGAATAAGAAGCGGAAGAATAATAAGACGAATTGCTTGCCATTCTGTTGCTCCTAAATCTTTGGCTGCCTCTACTAAGTTTTCACTTAGGTTAGAGAGACGGGTAAGTACCGTAATAGTAACAAATGGTAAACCTAGTGTTGTATGTGCAATAACAAGAGGAATAAATCCGAGTTCAATACGCAACGAGATAAAAAAGATGAGGAATGCAATTCCAATGACAATATCAGGTACAACGGTGAGTGCATAAATAGAACCATATAAAATACTATTTGCCCAAAAGGAATATCTACGTAAAACTAATGCTGTTAGTGTCCCTAAAATAGTTGCACATGTTGCACTGATTGTTGCCAGTGTAATAGAGTGGAATGTTGCATCAATGAGTGCTGTATTTCCAATAAGTTCAGAGTACCATTTTAGAGTAAACCCTTTCCAAGATATAGTATATTTGCTATTGTTAAAGGAAAAAGCAATCACTATGAAGATAGGGATATAGAGTAGACAATAGACTATCCAAAGATAAAGAGTAAGCAATTTTTTCATTCTAATTCCTGCATTCCTTCAGAGGCTACTGCTTTCTGAACTCGTTTATAAAGCATGATAAAGAAAAAGAGCATAAGAGTTAATACTGTGCTTGCCATTGCTCCAAGAGGCCAATCTCGTGTTACAAGAAATTGATTTTTTATAAAATTGCCAATCAGAACAGTACGGGCTCCTCCTAGAATTTCTGGAATGAAAAAGTAAGTGAGTGTTGGCAAAAATACCAGCATGCACCCAGCAAGGATTCCAGGCATGGTAAGAGGAAGGATAATGTATATGAATGTCTTTACAGGCGATGCTCCTAAATCTCGTGCAGCATCGTAGAGTCTCTTATCTAGTTTTTCTACAGATACATAAATAGGTAGAACCATAAAGGGTAAAAGAGTATAAATAAAACCAGAAAAAATTGCTATATTGCCATACATAAGAGAAATAGGTTCACTAATAAATCCGAAAAACTGGGCAAAGCCACTTATAATTCCATCTTTTTTTAGAAGAAGTATCAGAGCATAGACTCGAATCACAGAGTTTGTCCAAAAAGGAATAATGATAAAAAGAAGAAGAATAGGGCGTAAGTGTTCTTTAGCTGTCGCAATACCATACGCAAATGGATAGCCTATAAAAAGACATAAGAGAGTACTTATTGTTGCAAGCTCTATAGAATCCCAGACTATCTTGAGAAAGATTGGATCACAGAGATGTTTGAATGACATAAGTGTAAAGGGAAGTGTAAATAATGATTCGGAAGAGGGGGTGAGAAGAGCAATAATCAGTACTCCAAGCTGTGGAAGAAGAGCAAAGATAACAAGCCATATTATGACAAGACTAATCATGAAATATCGAAAGCGATTCTCATAGAGTGTCGAAAAGAAAAAATATACCCTATTATTCATGATGAAGTACTACCTCCCAACCATCAACCCATGCGATAGCAACAGGCTCTCCTCTAAAATAATCAATATCTGGATCATCTTCATTAAAGAATTCTGAAGCAAGAAGACGCTCTCCATTTTTGAGCTTTATGTATAAGTCAACAGTGGCACCTTTATAAATTACCTCTTCTATAACTCCTTCAAGATATGGTTCTCCTTCACTCATAGCGCTGATGGAGTTGAGACGCATATCCTCTGGACGAATAAGAACTTGGATAATCTCATGCAACATGAATTCTTTTTTTGAGCGTATTGAAAACTCTTCTCCATAAATGGAAACAAGATAGCGTTCATTTTCAAGAACAGCTATCACAGTACCGGGCAATACATTGATATCACCAACAAAGCGAGCAACGAACATATTTGCAGGTTCTTCATATATCTCTTGAGGTGTACCTATTTGTGTTGCTTTCCCTTCTTCCATAACAAGGATTCTATCGGAGAGAGCAAAGGCTTCTTCTTGGTCATGAGTTACAAAGACAAACGTTATTCCAAGCTGTCTTTGAAAATCCTTCATCTCTTTTTGCATTTGTCTTCTCAACTTGAGATCTAATGCACTGAATGGTTCATCTAAGAGTAAGACTAAAGGATTGTTTATAACTGCTCGTGCTAATGCTACTCGTTGTCGTTGTCCTCCAGAAAGCTGGTGAGGATATCGATTACTATGTTGTGTGAGATCTACTTTCTCAAGCACAGTACGTACTCGTTCTCTAATTTCATCTCGTGAGATGGAACGCATTCGTAACCCAAAGGCAATATTTTGTGCAACACTCATATGTGGGAAGAGAGCATAGTCTTGGAATACAGTATTTACCTGTCGTTTCTCTGGGGGAAGTGTTGTTACAACTGAGCCATTTAAGAGAATCTCTCCTGATGTAGGGTTCTCAAAACCAGCTATGAGTCGCAAGATTGTTGTTTTGCCACAGCCAGAAGGTCCAAGAAGTGTAAAAAATTCACCATTATGTATACGTAATGAAATTGAATGTAGTGCATGGTATGTATCATATACTTTATCCACATTCATAAGTTCAATAACAGGGGGTTGCCTTTTCATGAGACCTCCTCCACAGTATGTACTACTCTTTTATTCTATATAAAAGTCTTATATCTTTTACACATTATTACTAGGATTGCAAGCAAAAAATAGGACTCTTTCCTATTTTAGAGGTATGATACTCAATAAAATATATATATCTTATTGGAATAAAATATCTTCTTGTGATGTTTTTCTTTTTCTGATATTATACCTACATAATAG
>CAMWXW010000078.1 GCA_947178315.1 uncultured Desulfovibrionaceae bacterium
TACTTTTCTCCTTTAGAACTAAGAGGTAAATAGGGTAAGATATTAGATGCTGTTTTATTAGGAAGGATAGTTTTTTCTTTTGTCTTTGTCAAAACCTCTTCCATCGTTTCTATATATAGTCTTTCTCGTATGATAGCAGGAGCTTTTTTATATTCAGTAAGGAGAAGTTCAAATTGTTTTGCTTCAGCATTTGCTTTTAATATCAAGGCTTCTTTATATGCAAGTGCTCTATTCACAATAGCATCGGCTTCTCCTCTAGCTTTTGGAATGATTTCATTTCTATAGGCTTCTGCTTCATTGATAAATCGAGCTTTATCTTCCCTTGCACTTGCAACATCTTTGAATGCTTCAGATACTTCTTTAGGAGGAAAGACATTTTGCATTTGAACTGCAATAATCTGAACTCCCAGCTCATACTCATCAGTTATACCTTGTAATAAATCTTGAGCTTTGGTTTGAATAGCTTGCTTTCCATCTGTAAGAGCAGAATCTATTTTACTACTCCCGATAACTTCACGCATAACAGCTTGAGAGGCATTTTGTATGAGTTCTGTTTGATTTGATACCTTAAAAATATATTGGACAGGATCTTTAATCTGATATTGAACACTGAATTGAACATTGACAATATTCTCATCTTCTGTCAACATCTCACCATCGGCACTCGATTGATTAAAGCCTATCTCAACACGTTTTACTTCTGTAACCTTAGGTCTATACACTGCACCAATAGGATAAGGAAAATGATAATGTGGTCCAGGTTCTGTTGTTGAAACATATGCACCAAAAAGTGTTTCTACTCCAAGCTCATCTGGATGCACAATATAGAATCCAGAAAGAAGCCATAGTAAAAACACTCCAAGACATACAATATAAAATAAGGGCTTTGATTTCTTAAAGAAATCATTCATATTATTGCCCATTCTAAAATCAGAACCCTGCCATGAAGAACCAGAGTCTCCATTTTTTATCACTGTATTTGCATTTTTTTGCTTTTTTTCTTCTAATTCGTCCCAATTCCAATTCATATTATATAGTGTATTTGAAATACAAATCCTCGTCAAGTATATTTTTAGGGTGAAGATTATCTTGAATATTAGAGAGGCTTGTTGTATTATAACAAGATAGTCATCATCTTGTGGAGGAAGCGTGAAAGGGATTTCTAAAAACATATTTAGAGCATATGATATCAGAGGTATAGTCGATCAAGATTTTGATGAGTGCTTTGTAGAAAAACTTGGAAAAGCTCTAGGAACATATTTTTTATCACAAGGACATCGTTCATGCGTTGTCGGTTTTGACTGCAGACATTCCTCTGTCCCCTATCATGACTCCCTTGTACGAGGTATTCTCTCCACAGGAGTAGATGTAGTAAGTGTAGGTATGGTACCAACACCTGTACTCTATTTTGCAATCAAACATCTCAAAAAATCTGCAGGTGTTATGATTACGGCAAGTCACAATCCACCAGAGTTCAACGGATTCAAAGTGTGGTGTGGCTCGACAACAATACATACAACGCAAATTGATGCTTTATACAAACTCATGGTAGAAGAACAATTTGCAAAAGGAAACGGTTTTGGGACATTATTTGATATTGTTCCAGTATATATAGATGCAGTAGTCAGTCGCATTCACCTCAAACGCCCAGTAAAAGTCATTCTTGATGGAGGGAATGGTGCTGGTGGCGAGATATGTAGAGATATCCTTGCCTACATCGGAGCGACCTGTCTTGATATCAACTGCACTCCAGATGGCAATTTCCCAGCACATCACCCTGACCCTGTTGTAGAAGCAAATATGGTACAATTACGACAAGCCATTGTAGATTACAATGCAGAATTTGGGATAGGTCTTGATGGTGATGCAGATAGATTGGGAGTCATGGACGAAACAGGTTCTCTTCTCTATGGAGATGAACTACTTTCTATTTATGCTAAAGACTTCTTATCACGCCATTCTGGTCAAAAAGTAATAGCAGATATAAAATCATCTATACGTCTTGTGGACGATGTCAAAGCACATGGTGGGACGTGTCTTTTATGTAAAACAGGGCATTCAATTATAAAAGAAGCCATGCAGAGAGAAGAGGTTCTCTTAGCAGGTGAAATGAGTGGACATATTTTCTTTGCAGAAGATTGGTATGGTTTTGACGATGCTATCTATGCAGCAGCCAAAATAACTGAGATAGCATCACAACATAAAAAACCTTTCTCTGCACTCAGAACATGGAAACCTATGTATAGTACTCCAGAACTACAAATACCTTGCAGTGATGAGAGTAAATTTCAAGTGATTGAGAATCTACAAGAACTATTTATTCAAAAATATAGTGATGAAGACTGTGATATCAATACTATAGATGGTATTAGACTCACCTTCAAAGAAGGCTGGGGACTTGTGCGAGCTTCGAATACACAGCCTGTTCTTGTATTGCGTTTTGAAGCAGAAACAGAAGACTATATGCATCATTTACAACATACAATTGAAGCGACAGTACGTAATGTGATTATAGAGAACTCATAATAGTAAGGAATACAATATGAAAAAAAAGCAATTTATCCGTGATATGTCTGTTGGTGCTACTATAGAGTGCTACTTTATTATTACAAAAGCAGAAAAAAAACTAAGTAAAGCCAATACTCCCTATTGGGATATTCAATTAAAAGATGCGACAGGTGTAATCTCAGCTAAAATATGGCACCCTGTAAGCTCAACCATACTAGAAATTCCTAAAGAGTCCTTTGTTTCAATAAAAGCTCTTGTTGAGTCGTATAATGGAGCATTACAATTAAAAATAGAATCTCTCGATGTTCTTTTAGACTCATTGATAGAAGAGCTTGATATGGGCGATTTTGTACCATCTTCTCAATATCCCATAGAACACATGTGGAATGAGCTTATAGCCTTATGTACAGAGGTTTTTACTCATAAACCTTGGTATACATTCACTATTGATTTCTTTTCCACCCCAGAAATCATGAAGACATTGCGTTATGCTAGTGCTGCTAAAAGCATGCATCACGCCTACAGAGGAGGACTCCTTGAGCATATGCTTTCTGTTGCAAATCTATGTAGACGTCTTGCTGCACACTATCCAGAGATAGATGAACAATTACTTGTTGCAGGAGCTCTTTTTCACGATATCGGAAAAATAGTTGAACTTGAAGGCTTTCTGACTACAGAATATACTACAGAAGGAAAACTTCTTGGTCATATCACTCAAGGTGTAGAGCTTATTACTCCATATATGCAGAAAGCAAATGTAGAGAAAGAACTACAAATACAATTAAAACACCTCATTTTAAGTCATCACGGTTATCTAGAGTTTGGCTCTCCTAAGGTACCACAGACTGCAGAAGCATACTTACTACATCATGCAGATAATATAGATGCAAAAATGGAAATATTTAGATCACTATTTAGTGATATAGAGCCCTCAGAAGAAGCATGGAAACGTGTTCATAATATGGGAGATCTCTTTCACCCAATATCGACTTCAGTATTTGAAGAGAAAATGAAATCAGCAGAGGAACAACATATCAATAAGGAACAACTTTCTCTCCTTAAATAAATGCGATAATATATAACAATGAAACAGAAGAAAAAGAAATATAATGTACGTATCAATAAACAATGCATAGGTTGTGGAGAGTGCGTTGATATATGCCCTGCTCATGTTCTTATCATGAATCAGAAACGTGCATATATCGATACTCTCTCTCGCTGTATAGGTTGTTCTGTCTGTGAAACAACGTGTCCTGTAGATGCTATCACTGTACGTACAATCTAAAATGTAACAGAACTCACCCTTTGCAAGAATTTATATAGTGATAGAGATAGCATTCATAATAATATGATAATGAGAGTATGTATATCAATCATATTTTCTTTGACTCTTTTAATGATATCCTACTCATCAATACATTTCCTTATACGACTTATAGAAGTAAAAACAACATCAATACATAGTTATATTCTTATAGATTTGTAATAAGATATACATCATCTCGGATCTTCTGTTATTTATACATAAAAAGATATTCGTTGCAGTTTATCACAGGGTTATGAGGACTAAAATAGTATTATTCTTTTATAGCCTCTCAGAAATACT
>CAMWXW010000079.1 GCA_947178315.1 uncultured Desulfovibrionaceae bacterium
CAATATCTGCTCTCAATGTCTGTAACGGAACACGACCTTCTCGATACCATTCTGTTCGAGCTATCTCTGCTCCTGCTAACCTACCTGCACAAGATATTTTTATGCCTTCTGCACCAAACTTTAATGCTGTTGAAATTGAACGTTTCATAGCCCTACGGTATGCAACACGACGCTCTAGTTGAAGTGCAACTGCCTCTGCAACTAATTGTGCATCTGTTTCTGGTCTACGAACTTCTATAACTTCTATAAAAAACTCTCTAGAGAACTTCTGTGAAAGTATTCCACGTATTTTCTCAATCTCAGCACCTTTACGTCCTATAACGATACCAGGACGAGCAACACGAAGGATTAAGCGTGTTTTACCTCCAGCTCGCTCTATCTCTATTTTAGAAAGACCAGCTTGATATAACATCTTTTTTACAAACTTACGAATCTCACTATCTTCATAAACCGCAGACGCATAGCCTTTTTTCTTCTCATACCAGCGAGAGATCCAAGGTTTATTTATTCCTAATCTGAATCCATATGGATGTACTTTTTGTCCCATATTCTTAACCTTCCGATAAAACCACTGTTATGTGGCTCGTCCGTTTACATATTCTATTTGCTCGACCTTGTGAACGTGGCATAAAACGCTTCCATGTAGGTCCTTCATCTACCACTATTTTACTTATCCGAAGTGAATCTACATTCACTCCTGCATGCTGTCCCGCATTTGAAATAGCAGAATAAAGTACTGATGATATTATCCCAGCTGCTTTATTAGGAGTAAACTTTAAGATATTCATCGCTTTATCTACTACTAATCCGCGTACAAGATCTGCAACAAGACGAGCTTTACGTGGAGATATACGGACATATTTAGCTTGAGCTTTCATACTTATATTACCCCACTATTTCTTTTTTGTTTTTTTATCTGCTGCATGACCATGATATGTTCTTGTTGGAGAAAACTCTCCCAATTTATGACCTATCATTATCTCTGTCACAAATACAGGAATAAACTTTTTACCATTATGGACTGCAAATGTCAACCCTACCATCTCAGGTAATATCATGGAACGACGAGACCATGTTTTTATTACCTGATGGCTTCCTTTAGCAACGACTTCTTCTACTTTTTTCATCAAATGACCATCTACAAATGGTCCTTTTTTTAGAGAACGTGCCATATACTCCCCCTATTTCTTCTTACCACGACGTTTGACTATAAGTGCATTTGATCGCTTTTTCTTATCTCGTGTTTTATATCCCTTTGTTGGAACACCCCATGGAGATACTGGATGACGTCCACCAGAACTTTTCCCTTCTCCTCCACCATGCGGGTGATCAATTGGGTTCATAGCAACACCACGAACTTTTGGACGTTTTCCAAGCCATCGTGTTCTACCAGCTTTCCCAGAACTTATATTGGAGTGACTTGAATTACTACAGACACCAATTGTTGCACAGCAAGATAATAAAACTTTACGAACTTCTCCAGAAGGTAATCGTAAAGTACTGTATTTCCCTTCTTTAGCAACTAATTGTGCTGAAGTTCCAGCAGAACGACACATTACAGCACCACAACCTGGTTCAAGCTCTATACAGCAAACAACTGTACCGACTGGAATATGTTGTAATAATAAAGCATTTCCTGGTTTTATATCTGCTTTCTCTCCAGAGAGAATGATATCTCCTTGCTTCATTCCTTCTGTAGCTATAATATATCTCTTCTCTCCATCTACATAATGGAGGAGAGCTATAAATGCTGTCCTATTAGGATCGTATTCGATATGTGCCACTTTAGCTGGGATATCTTTCTTTTTACGCATAAAATCGATGATACGATATTTACGCTTATGTCCGCCACCACGATGGCGAGAAGTTATTCTTCCCTGATTATTTCTACCATTTTTAGAATGAAGTCCTTTTACTAAACTTCTTTCAGGACTCCTTCTTGTTAACGCAGAATATGTTAATACTGTACGATGACGTGTCCCTGGCGATGTCGGTTTTAATGAACGTATTTCCATAATTACCTATACTCCATCATAAAATGAGAGTGTTTCTCCATGTGCAAGAGTTATATATGCTTTTTTATATCCAGATACTTTGCCTCTTTTTCGACCCTGTCTATAAAGAGGTTCAGATTTTCTACGCATAATACGTACACTTACTACATTAACTGAAAACAAATGCTCAACTGCTTTTTTTATTTCTATTTTGTTTGCACTTGGTAATACATAAAACAAATATGTATTTTCCTGCTCTGATAATATTACTGCTTTCTCTGATATCACTGGTTTTATTAACAAATTTGCATATTCCATTGTTACTCCGCAAAACGCTCTTGTAAAGCTGTTATAGCCTTTTGTGTTATTACTAAATGTTTATGCTTTATAATTTCATATACATTTAATTTATCTACTGTTGTATACAACACGCCAGGTATATTACGAGATGATAAGCTAAGCATTGTATTAGTATCAGCATCAATTGCATCTACTATCAATGTTGTACTTAATTCAAATCGCTTTACAATTTCTACAAAAGACTTTGTACTTATTTTTGGTAATGCTATTGTATCTAATACAATAAGGCTTTGAGCTTCTACTCGAGATGAAAGAGCCATCTTCATAGCTAAAGCTTTTACCTTTTTATTAACCTTAAAAGAATAATCACGAGGACTTGGACCAAATATAACAGCTCCACCTCTCCATAATGGAGAACGATTAGAACCTGCTCTTGCTCTACCAGTACCTTTTTGCTTCCAAGGCTTTGCTCCCCCACCAGATACAAATGCACGGGTTTTTGTAGAATGTGTTCCACTACGTTTTGAAGCCCTAATTGAACGAACAACTAAGTTAATAATTTCAGGGCGAACCTGTACTTCAAATATAGAAGAAGGTAATTCTATACTCCCAGTACTTACTTTTTCTTGATTATATATTGTTACTGAAGCCATTATTCCCTCTACTGTTTCGACAAAATAACAAGACTATTTTTTGAGCCTGGTACTGGACCTTTTACTAAGATAATATTCTTTTCTAAGTATACAGCAATAACTTGTAAATTACTACGTGTCACTGTCTCATTACCCATGCGACCAGCCATCTTTTTACCTTTGAATACTTTTCCAGGAAATGTATTATTACCGATTGAACCACCACTACGAGGAGTTTTCTCATTACCGTGTGTTGCAGGCATACCACTAAAGCCCCAACGTTTCATTACACCTTGAGTACCTTTTCCTTTGCTTACCCCTGTTACAGAGATAAAATCACCTACAGAAAAAATACTCACATCTATTACGCTACCTACTTCTGGTGCTTCGGGTGAAAACCATGCAAATTCTTTTATATGCTTAAATCCTTTTTCAAAACCATGTTTATGAAAATGACCTTGCATTGGCTTATTCACTTTACTTATATTACACTCATCATAGAATAGCTGAATAGATTTATATCCCTCTTTTTCTTCATCTTTCACTTGTCCAACATAACATGGACCAGCTTGAATAACTGTTACTGCTATAGCACGACCATCATCTCCAAAAACTTGAGTCATGCCTATTTTTTTACCCATTATTCCTTTCTTACCAGACATTTCCTTACTCCATTACAGATGTATCTCTACATCAACACCTGTCGCTAAGCTCAATCTACCTAATGCATCTACAGTTTGTTGTGTTGGATCAATAATATCTACTATCCTAGAATACACTCGAAGCTCAAATTGCTCTCGCGACTTCTTATCTACATGAACACTGCGTTGAATAGTTTGCTTGTGTATTTTAACAGGGCAAGGGATAGGTCCTGAAATTCTCGCTCCTGTACTTTTAGCTGTTTCTATGATTTCAGAGACTGCTTTTTCAAGCAAACGATGATCATAAGCACGAAGTTTTATGCGAATACGATCCTTACCTAATGTTGACATTACTACCACTCCGTTTTATTCTACTATTTATACTAATAACCTTGTGGTAGAAAGTAGCTCCTACCACGTGGCATCACATTATGATACTACACTATGGTAATAAACTACCTTACATATCAATATGGAATGACCATTACGAAAATAAAAACAATATATATTATATATAAA